>JABWAY010000334.1 GCA_013360825.1 Candidatus Brocadiia bacterium
GCCGGAGCAGGGCATCCCCGCCGGCGAGTTCGGTCCCGTGGACCTTCGCCGGGATCCGCAGGTCCGTCCGCGCGTGGCCCGCCGCGTCCGCCGTCGCCGCCGCCGTGGCGACCGTCCGGAACTCGTCCGCAACCCACTCACCCAGCTCCGCCGTGACCTTCGCGCCGGCGCAGGGCTTTCCGAAGAAGTACGACGCGTCGACCGCAATCAGCGCCTGCTCTCCCGGCGCGTAGAACGTCCGGTCGGTCTCCACGGCAACCCGGAACTTCGGCAGCACGTAACGCTTCACGTCGAACGTCCGCTCCGACGCCGCCCCCCCCGCCGTCACCGTCGCGCGCCAGCGGCCGAGGAGAACGTCCTCCGCCAGGGCGAAGTCTTCAGCAGCGATCCCGAACGCGCTGGTCCGGAGCGTCCGGCGCAGGACGCGCGTGCCGTTCACATCGTGGATCTCGAGCGAGACCTCTCCCTGGAACGGTTCGCGTTTCAGGTCGTTCATCGCGAGGGCGCGGAGGTGGACGGTCTGCCCGGGCTGATAGAGCGGCTTGTCGGTGGAGAGGAGGACGCGCACGGGACGGCTGAGCGAAACCCGCCGCCTGGTTTCCACGGACCCGATCGGCGTCACGACGGCGATCAGGACGGTCGCGGTCTCTCCGGCCGGCGGGGGAATCCGGAGCTCCGCGACCCCGTCGGCGTCCGTCTTCCCGAGCACGGTGCTGCCGCCTTCCACCGTGATCCGGACGTCGGCTTCCCGAAGCGGGGTTCCGTCCTGCGAACTGCGCAGGGCGACGCGGAGCAGTGTTTCGGCGTCCGCCTCCCATGCGTCGGGGCCGATGACGGTGACGATCGGGACCGCGGGCTCGAACGACGCATTCCACACGAACCACCCCGCGAACCCTGCCAGCACCATCGCGGCGGAACCGAGGATCGCCCACGCGCCCCAGCGGGCCCGGGGCGCCCGTCGGCCCGACGGTTCGGGGAGCATCTGCTGCGCGGCCGCGGCGAGGAGGACGTCCGCCTGCTTCAGTCCCTCCAGCTTCTCCCGGCACGCGGCGCACCCCGCCAGATGCGCCGACACCTCCGGCGCCTCGCCGTCCAGGAACCACGACAGCTTCAACTCCGCTTCACGGCAGTCCATGCCCCACTCCTCGATCGTCACGGGAACTCCGCCCGACGTCACCTCAGCCCCAGCCGCTCCATCACCCGCGCCCGGACCCGGTGCAGCTTTTCCCCCACCGACCCGGTCGACATCCCCAGCGCTTCGCCGATCTCCGCATACGACAGCCCGTCCACGAACCTCATCAGCACGATCTGGCGGTCTTCGGCGCGAAGGGACTGCACGACCGCCCCGACCCGGTCGACGAGCTCCCCGGTCTCGCGCGGGGCGGGGGCGGCGACCTCGTCGGGCAGGTCTTCCGCCTCGTGCCGTCGTTCTTTCCGGAGCCAGTCCATCGCGGTATTCCTCACGATCGCGTACAGCCACGGTTTGACGCGGGCGGGGTCCCGGAGCGACCCCCACCCCTTCCAGGCCCTGACGAACGCCTCCTGCGCGACGTCGTCGGCCGCGGATCGGTCCCGGACCCATGTCCGCGCCAGGGCGCGGGCCATGCGCTCGTGTTCCGCGACGAACGTCGTGAACGCATCGGTCATCAGGGTTCCTGTGTGCGGCGGTCGTCCGGAAATGAGGCGTGGGGAGGGGGGCGGGGCTTAGAAAAATCCGTCGGGATTCCGCGCCCGAGCCACAACGATAGCGCCCTCAAGGGGTTCAGGCGGAGGATTCCCGGGGCGCGGCGGCCCGGGGACGGTCCCCGAAACCGGCCCACGGGGGGTCGGTCCCAACCCGGCCCGTCCCCCGGCGTTAAACCTTCTTCGGACACTCCCTACCCCTGTCGAGGTCTCCATGCGCGTCCTGATCACCGTCCTCACCCTCGCCCTCCCGGCCTGCGCGGGAGGCCTGTTCGACCTCGACGGAAAATCCATCGACGAGTACGGCGCCGTCCTCCGGCTGCGCGGCTGGTCCAGCGAAATGGACGCCGGCGTCCAGGACTCGACCGACCTTCAGCCGGGGAGCATCATCGAGTTCGACGAGGACACGCCGCTCGACCGCCGCCTCTACATCCCCGAAGTCGACCTGGAACTCCGCTTCGCCGAACTGGCGTTCCACCTGACCACCTGGCGCGCCAGCGACTCGACGCGCGGCTCCTTCCGCGAGGACGAAGGGTTCGACGGGCACGCGTTCGCCACCGGCGACCGCGCCCTGCACCGCTTCCGCGTCTGGCAGGCCGCCGCGCATTTCGAGTGGATCCCGTTCGATCTCGGGTCGCACAAGACGATCGGTCTCGAGATCGGCGCGATCATCGGGGCGAGGCTGACGCGGATGGAGGCGTTCTTCCGGGATTCCGCGAGCGGGAAGCACTACCGGTCCACCTCGACGGCGGCTCTCCCCGACCTGGGAGTCACGGTCAGTCTTGGTTTCCTGAACTGCGTGGAGATCGAGGGGTGGGCGAGCGGGATGTACGCCCCGTTCTCGAACTGGGACTACGTCTCGATCAACGGCGGGATCGAAATCCGGCTGCACCTGGACCAGCATTTTTATTTCGGCGGCGGGTACCGGTTCTCGAGCGGCTCGATCGAGCGCGGCGACGCGGACGACGACGGCCGGCTCCTCGAGTACCTGTACCACGGCCCGAGCGTCACCTTCGGCCTGCGGTTCTGACCGGCCCCCACCCCCTCGCGACGGCCGCGTCGGGTACGATGGCGGTCTCCCCGGAGGGTTGGCAGAGCGGTTTATCGCACCGGTCTTGAAAATCGGAGGCCCCGCAAGGGGCCCGGGGGTTCGAATCCCTCACCCTCCATCGGCCCGTCGGACGCGGACCGGCCCCCGGTCCCGCCCGTGACCCGCCGCGCAGGCCCGCCGGAGGCGACCGAAGCGTGAACGAGACCGGAATCTGGATCCTGATCGCGCTCTGCCTCGCCCAGTCCGCGGTCTTCTCCGGGCTGAATCTCGCGGTCTTCAACCTCAGCCGGCTTCGGATCGAAGCGCTCGCGGAGCGCGGCGATCCCGGCGCGCGGCGCATGCTCGGTTTCCGCCGCGACTCCAACCTCACCCTCGTCACGATCCTCTGGGGAAACGTCGCGACGAACGCCCTCCTCGCCCTCCTCTCCAACTCCCTCCTCGCCGGCGCCGCCGCCTTCCTGTTCTCGACCGTCGTCATCACCCTCCTCGGCGAGATCATCCCGCAGGCCTGGTTCTCGAGGCACGCACTGGTCGTCGTGCGGTACCTCGCCCCCGTCCTCTGGATCTGGCGGATCGTGCTCTTCCCGGTCGCCAAACCCGTCGCCCTCGTGCTCGACGCGCTGATCGGGAGGGAAGCGATCCGGTTTTTCGGCGAGGAGGAGCTCCGGGATTTCATCCTCCATCACGCGCGGGAGGGACCCGGGGAGATCGGGGCGGTCGAGGCGCGCGGTGCGGTCAATTTCCTCGCGCTGGACGACCTTCCGGCGCGGGCGGAGGGGGAGCCGATCGACCCGAGGAGCATTCTTCCGGGGCTGGTCTCCGACGGACACCCCGCGTTTCCGCCCTTCGAGCGCACCGCCGGGGATCCGCTTCTCCGCAGCCTTGCGGCTTCCGGAAAAAAGTGGGTCATCCTGACCGGGCCGGACGGGGAGCCGTGCTTCGTGGTGAACGCGCTGTCGTTTCTTCGGGACGCGCTTTTCGGAGGCGCCGAGTTCTCGGCGGTCCGGGAGTGCCGGCGGCCGCTGGTGGTGAGGGATCCGGACGCGCCGCTGGGGGGGCTGCTGCAGCAGCTCAAGGTGCGGTCGAGGGAACCCGGGGACGACGTGATCGACGAGGACCTGGTGCTGGTCTGGGGGCCCGGGTGCCGTCGGATCATCACGGGATCGGACGTGCTGGGCAGGCTTCTCCGGGGGATTGCGCGCCCGGCGGCCTCGCCCCCTGCCGGTCCGGGCGCGACGCGGTCGGGGTGACCCCGGTCCCTAAGCAGCTCCACGATGAAATTGTGCCATTCAGACGACGCGGTTTTCGACGGCATGCAGGGAGGAGACCGGAATCGATGTCGGTGAACATCGATGAGGATCGACGACGCCGCAGGCCGTTGAAAGACGCGAGGATGGATGGCACAAGAGCACCGTGGAGTGACTCAGGCGTTTGCGAGCGCCGCGACGGCCAGCAGGGCGACGGTCTCGACGTGGAGGGTGTAGGGGGAGAGACGGAGGGGGAGGAGACCCGCGAGCGAGGCGATTTCCGGCGGGGTCCACCCGCCCTCGGGGCCGACGAAGATGAACGAATCCCGCGCCGGCGGCCTGCCCGGGCGGGGCCCGGCCGGGTCCGCGTAGAACCGCGCGGGCCAGGCGCGGGTCTCCACCAGCGCCTGC
>JABWAY010000335.1 GCA_013360825.1 Candidatus Brocadiia bacterium
ATACCCAGGAAGGCCCACATGCCCACCCGCCCCAGGTTGTAGGCCAGGTGGCTGGCCAGCCGCTGGGTCGCCGAGGCGTGGGCTGGCAGGCGCGCCGCATAGGCCCAGACGATGGGGCCGCACATCCCGAGGCAGTGGCTGCTGCCCAGGAGGCCGGTGGCGGCGATCAATAGGTACTCGCCCATCTCAGCCTTGCCGCAAGCGCCGCGAGTTGCCGATCACGAAGAGGCTGCTGACGACCATCGCCAACGCCGCCACCAGCGGGTTCAGGCGGCCCGTGACGGCCAACCCCACGGCCAACAGGTTGTAGATAAACGCCCAGAAGAGGTTTCCCCACACCACCCGCCGCACCCGCCGCGCATAGGCGTCGTAACCGGGCAGCTCGGCGCGCAGCGTGCGATAAAGCGCGGTCGGCACGCTGCCGGAGCTGCCGGCGATCTGGTGCGTCGTGCGCCCGGTGACGCTCTCCACGCTCAAGGAGAACGCGCGGCTCGCGGCCCCATTCGCCAGATCAATCGCGACGCCAACGGCCACGCCAAGCGCGATCCCGGCCACGAACAGCAGGCTCTGGAGCAGACGCCGGTCAACGTAGCGCCGCGTGAGGCGCAGCAGAATCAAGTTCATGGAGCGCGCCGTCTCATCGCCGGGAAGGGGCCGGTGGGCGGGCAGCCTCCGGCTCGCTCAGCACCGGCGCCAGACGCCCGCTCTGAATCCGCAGCACGCGGTCCGCCTGCGGGATGATCGACGCGTCGTGCGTCCAGTGCTCGAAAACCGCGCGATCCCGCTCGAGAAGCGCATCCAGCATCGCGGGGCGGTATCCGTCGAGCCGCGCTCCCAGCGTCAGATGGTGCGCCCTCTCGACGACCCGCACCGAATCCACCTGCACGAACCCGAGAACGTCCAGCAGCGCGCGCACCGCCCCGTCGGTCGCCGGCCGCGCCGGGTCCTCGCACAGCCCCTGCCCCCCCAGCAGCAGCCGGCGGGCGTCCCGCGCCGAAACCCTCCGCATGCGCCCCTCTCCCGCGGCCGCCCCGCTCCTCCCCTCCCTACGCCTTCACGGGCACCCGCTTCTTCGCCGGCTTCCCGAGCCCCGCCTCCTCCCGCAGGATCGCCGACATGTCCGTCTTCTCCCAGGCCCGCCCCTCGTCCTCGATGCCGAAATGCCCGTACCGCGCCGTCTGCTTGAAGACCGGACGGCGGAGCTGGAAGCGATCGAGCATGGCGCCGGGGCTGAACCGGAACAGGTCCTTGTTCTCGAGCAGCTTCCGGATCTGCTCCTCGGGAATCCGCCCGGTCCCGAACGTGTTCACGTACACGCTGAGCGGCTCGCTCACGCCGATCGCATAGCTCAACTGGATCTCGACCCGGTCCGCCAGCCCCGCCGCGACGACGTTCTTCGCCGCGTGCCGCGCCGCGTACGCCGCGCTCCGGTCCACCTTGGAGCAGTCCTTCCCGCTGAAGGCCCCGCCGCCATGGCGCCCCATCCCGCCATAGGTGTCGCAGATGATCTTCCGCCCCGTCAGCCCGCAGTCCGCCTGCGGCCCGCCGTCCACGAACCGCCCCGTCGGGTTCACGAAAAACTTCGTCGCCCGGTCCAGCAGCGCGGCCGGGATCACCGCCCGCGCGATCCGCTCGATCGCGTCCTCACGGATCGTCGCATGCTTCACCTCCGGCGTGTGCTGCAGCGACAGCACCACCGTGTCGATCCGCACCGGACGGTCCCCGTCGTACTCCACCGTCACCTGGCTCTTCGCGTCCGGCCTCAGGTACTTCAGGACACCCTTCTCCCGCAGCTCCGCCGCCCTGTTCATCAGCAGCCGCGCAAGATGAATCGGCATCGGCATCAGCTCGGGCGTCTCGCTGCACGCGAACCCGAACATGATCCCCTGGTCCCCCGCCCCCATCTCCTTGCCCTTCTTCTCGTCCACCCCCAGCGCAATGTCCGCGCTCTGCGGCTCCAGGCAGGTCAGAACCCCCACGCTGTGGCAGTTGAACGAGCACATCGGGTCCGTGTACCCGATCTCCCGCACGACCTCCTTCACCAGCCGCGGCACCTCCACGTACCCGTTCGTCCGGATCTCCCCCGCGACGATCGCCAGCCCGCTCTTGACCATCGTCTCGCACGCCACCCGCGAGTACGGGTCCTGCCGGAGCAGCTCGTCGAGCACCGCGTCCGAAATCTGGTCGGCCACCTTGTCCGGATGCCCGAGAGAAACCGCTTCCGACGTGAACTGGCGCAGGCCCTTGGCCATGTGATTCGGCTCCTTGGCAGGAAGTGAAGAGCCGGGCATGGTAGGTCCGCCGGGCAGGTTCCGCACGGATTTTCCTGAGCGCGGAGGAGACCGGCGGGGACGCTACCCGAACCGGATGAACTGCAGCGCCGCCAGCATCGCGCGCGCGACGAGCAGCGCCGGAAACAGCGCCTCCTCTCCCGCCAGCGCCTGCCAGGCCCCCTCGTCGGCCAGCGCCTTCCCCATCTCAGGCGGGACTTTCGCGGAGGCCACCAGAGCCTTCCCGGCCCACGGCTCCCGCGCCGGGATGAACCAGGGATTCGCGGGACTGCTCCCGAACAGGAAGGACATCACGCCGCCCCCCTTGAGCGATGCCGGGATGTATCCGAGGAAGCGCTCGCCCCGCCGCGCGCCGCAGAGCACGAAGTTTCCTTTCCCCCGCGGGAGTTCGAACCGGATGGGCTCGCCGCCCTCGACCGTGATCCCGGGCTCGTCGAGACGGACGCGGACCGACTCGTCGCCCGACGTGAAGGCGAACCGGTCGTTGGCGTACTCCCCCCACCAGTCGTTCCCGTCGAGGATGAGGCGGAGCTGGCCCCGCGCCTCGGGCGCGAACGCTCCGTGCGATTCGAGCTCGCAGCGGCCGTGCCCGACCTTCGTGGACTTTCCTCCCTCGGGAAATCCCGAGGTGAGCGTCGCACCGTCGATCTCCACGAACTGTCCCGCCCACTCGATCTTGCGGAAGGCCATCGTGGACCAGGTTTCCTTCTGGATGAAGAGCTTGGACCAGTTCATGAGGGAGAGAGGGAATCCTGAATCGGGGTCGGCGTCAAGGGTCAGAGCGGCGGAGGGCGAGCACGGCGTCGAGAGCCTCGACGTTCCGCCGGGTCGCGCCCTGCCGTCCGCGGAACGCGGCCGCGGCGCAATCCCCCATGGCGGCGGCCGCGGCGCGGTCCTGGAAGAGCCGGAGGAGGGCGGGGAGAAGCGCCTCGCGGCCGGAGACCTGGACGCAGCCGCCGGCGGCGAGGAGGATGTCGCGGGCCTCGCGGAAATTGTCCATCACCGGGCCGAAGACGACGGGCCGTCCGAGGGCGGCGGGCTCCATGATGTTCTGACCGCCGCGGGGGGTGAGGGAGCCCCCGACATAGGCGACCTCGGCGAGCGCCCAGATCGACCGGAGTTCGCCGACGGTATCGACGACCACGACGGCATCCGGCGGCGGCGTCTCGCCGCGATCGACCGCCGTCTTGAGCACCGTTTCGAACCCCGCCTCCGCCGCGGCCAGGGCGACGTCCTTCGCCCGCTCAGGGTGCCGCGGGACGAGGACCAGACGCAGGGACGGAATCGCCGCCTTCAGTTCCTCGTAGGCCGCGAGGAGGATCCGCTCCTCCGGGTCATGAGTGCTCCCGCCGACCAGCACACGCTCTCCCTCCGCGATCCCGAGCCTTCCGGACAGCGCGCCCCGCGACTCGGCGGGCGGCGGCTCAGGAAGCCCGTCGAACTTCATGTTTCCCGTCACCGTGACCGACGCCGGATCGAACCCCGCCTCCCGCGCCCGCGCCGCGAATTCCTCCGACTGCGCGCAGAACTGCGTCACCCTCCGGAACGTGGAGCGGAACGGCAGCCACCGGTAACGCCGCACGGACCGCCCGCTGATCCGCCCGTTGACCACCACCACCGGAACCCCGCGGCTCTTCGCGACCCGCATGAAATTCGGCCAGACCTCGAGTTCGATCAGCACCACCGCCGACGGACGGATCCGCCGGAACGCGCGCCGGATGCAGGTCTTGAAATCGAGGGGGAAGAGACAGACGGTGCAGTCGGGGAAGTTTTTCCGCGCAATCTCGCGCCCCGTCGGCGTGAACGCGCTGACCGCGACGTCCCAGTCCGGATGAGCCTGCCGCCAGGCCGCCACGAATCCCCTCGCGAGCGTCACCTCGCCGACGGACGCCCCGTGGACCCACAGGCAGGGACGGTCCCCGTCACGGCGCGGCCCCCCGCCCAGACGCTCGCCCAGTCCCCGGCGCCAGCGTCCCGACACGAGGAGGAGCACCGCGACCGCCGGCCAGGCGATCAGGAGGACCAGCAGGTAGGCGAGCGTAAACACGCGTCCGCGCGCGCGCGCTCCGGCCG
>JABWAY010000336.1 GCA_013360825.1 Candidatus Brocadiia bacterium
GGGGTCTTCCGGCGCGACGGGTTGACCGTGGTGACGACGGCGCTTGCGGGCGGCGGGGAGGAAACGATTGTCCTCGTGGAGGAAGACGGCGAGTGGCGTCTGGACGCGCCCGGGTCCCGGGCGCTGGCGCGCTGAGCGGGCGGAGGAGCTGCCGGACGCGTCCCCGGCCGGCCGGCTGCGGCATGGAATCCCGCCCGGGAGGTTCCCGCGGCGGTGCGCGTGGGATACCATGAGCGTCGCCCCAGGGGGCCTACTCAGGAGCATCCATGAAAACGTTCGTGTCCTCTCTCGCCGTTCTCCTGCTGGCGGGGTTTGCCCTCGCCGACCTGCGTTTCACCGAGAAGTCGGTCGACTCGAACACCGCGGTGCTCAAGGCGACGGAATCCAAGAAGCCGCGGACGACCACGGTCGCGCTGAAGGGAAACCGGGTGAAGTTCAGCGAGACCGACGACCCGACGGCGAAGCCGTCGCGGGAGACGCTGTTCGACGTGGACAAGACCACGCAGCAGGATCTCAATCCCCGGTCGAAGTCCTACAGCGAGCTGGACGGGGCGTTCCTGGCGGCGCGGGTGGAGAGCGCGAAGAAGCGCGTCGCGGATCTGGATGCGAAGGTGGGGACGTTCCAGGGGGACCGCAAGGCCCGGGTGGAGAAGTGGCTGTTCCTGACGAAGAAGGTCCTCGGGCAGCTGGACCCGGCGCCGAAGGTGGAGCTGAAACGGACGGGTGAGAAGCAGAAGATCGGGGCGTTCGACTGCGAGCGGGTGGTGATTGAGGAGGCGAACGAGACGGGCGCCATGGAGGTGGTCTTCGACTGCTGGATGGCGGAGAGCGGGGAGGGGTGGGCGACGTACGCCGGGATGTATGGAGCCTACAGGGCCTTCAGCCCGGGGGTGCTCGAGGCGATGAAGGAGATCAAGGGCTTCCACGTGAAGGGTCGCTTCACGTTGTTCTACCTGGACGATCCGGGCTGGATTCAGGCGACGGAGTTCGACAACAGCGATGCGCGGGTGGACGAGGTGAAGGACGAGGAGTTTGTCGTCCCTGCGGACTACAAGAACACGACGAGGAAGTAGGCTGGCGTGAAGAGCGGGAGGAATGCGCGGCTGATGCCGGCGCCGCGGGACGGCGCGTTGCCGGGAGGGTTCCATTCGAGCACGAACCATCCGACGGAGGTGAGGGTGGGCGGGGTGTGGATCCGCGTGGGGCGGCAGAAGATGGATGCGGCGATCGTGGTGGCGTCGGACGGGCTGCGCGCGGAGTGCCGCGTGATGGGGGACGTGAAGGAAGGGGAGCGGGTAGTCGTGGGGGAGGACGGGGTGCGGCTCCTGGAGGTTCGGGGTGCGCGGGAGGCCGGGGCGGCGTTCGGGTTCATGTCGAGCGTTGTGTCGTCGGAGAAGCCGACGGCGGGGCTGACGGATCGGGTGGCCCGGGTCATCCTGGAGGCGAAGTCGGCGGGCGAGAAGATCTGCGTGGTTGCGGGTCCTGCGGTGGTGCATACGGGTGCGCAGGGCGCGCTGGCGCGGCTGATCCGCCGGGGGGTGGTGGACGTGCTCCTGGGGGGGAATGCGCTGGCGGCGCACGACATCGAGCACCAGCTGTACGGGACCAGCCTGGGGTGCGGGCAGGACGGCGGGGCGCACCCGAACGGGCACCGGCACCACCTGTACGCGATCAACGAGGTGAGGAGCGCGGGGTCGATCGCGGCGCTCATCCGGGCGCGGCGGTTGAGAGGGGGCATCCTGTACGAGGCGACGAAACGGGGGATTCCCGTCGTCCTGGCGGGGTCGATCCGCGACGACGGGCCGCTGCCGGAGGTCGTGACGGACGTGCTGGAGTCGCAGCGCCGGATGCGGGACGCCCTGGAGGGTGTCGGGGTCACGCTGATGCTCGCGACGCTGCTGCATTCGATCGCGGTCGGAAATCTCCTCGGAAGCCATGTGCGGACGGTCTGCGTGGACATCAACCCGTCGGCGGTGACGAAGCTCGCGGACCGCGGCACGGCGCACGCGGTGGGCATCGTCACCGACGTGGGAACCTGGCTTCCGGCGCTCGAGGCGGCCCTGGCGCGCGTCCGCAGGGGCCGGCGGTGATTCCAGAACCGTATCCAAAGCCGCCGCGCGGAATCTCCCGGCAGGCCCGCGCCGTCATCGCCACCGTGTACGTCCTGATCGCCCTCGGATTCGGCGGCTTCGGGGCTCACCTTCTCTCGCAGGGAAGCGCCCGCAAAGGGGCGATCGCGCTGGTCGGTGCGACCTACTGCGTTCTGCGCGCCGGGTGGGAGATCTGGCGGATGAGGGCGTGCTGAGGGTCCGCGCGGCGAGGGAATTCCTTTCCGCGGCGGAGGAGAATTCGGCTACCGTCCCCGCGACGCGATGAATCTTCCGAACCAGCTCACGGTCCTGCGCATCCTGCTCACGCCCGCATTCGCGGCGGTCTTCTTCATCGACAGCGTCTGGGGGAAACTCGGCGCGCTCGCGATCTCGCTGGCGTGCGAGCTCACCGACCTTCTGGACGGGATCCTGGCACGGCGGATGAACCTGATCACCGACTTCGGGAAACTGGTCGATCCCCTGGCGGACTCGATGTCGCGGTTCACGTTCGCCCTGTGCCTGGTCATGGCGGGGTGGGGGGACCTGTGGATGATCCTGGTCCTGTTCTACCGGGATTCGCTGGTGGCGTCCCTGCGCGTCTTCTCCGCCGCACACAGCATCGTGATGGCGGCGCGGTCGAGCGGGAAGGTGAAGGCGATCTTCCAGTTCATCGTGATCAACCTGGTCCTGATCTTCGTCGTCACCGAGGCGTGGATCGTCCGCCGGGGGGCTCCGATCGACCTGGGAGGACTCGTGGTGAACTCCGAACTGCTTCATCGCAGCGGCTGGTGGGCGATGGTGATCATGGCGGCCGTGACCGGGTTGAGCGGCGTCGACTACATCATCGGGGCGCGCCAGGTCCTGAGGAAGCTGCGCCTGTGACGCGCTCGAGGACCGTCGCGACCGACACCTTGCCCGTGAGCCCGAATTCCCCGCTGACGATGTCGCACTTCGTCCGCAGAAGCGAGACGACCTGACCCGGGATCGCCGCCCGGTGCTCCGTCAGGACGTAGTAGTTCGCCTGCCCCTTCCCCACGACCACATCCGCCGCCGCGATCTCCTCGCGGAGCTCGACGCTCATTTCGCGCCAGGAGATGCCGAGAGTGTCCGGGCCGGCGAGGATCACCCGATCGGCGACGGCGGGGATTCCGCAGGTGTCGCCGTCGGCGAGCACGGCATCGCTGGTGATCGGGCCGCCGCGCAGGGGGACGGTGATGCTCCGGCAGGACCGTCGGATTTCGCGGATGAAAAGCCTGTCGAAGGCGAGCTCCCCGACGTTGTCCGGGATGTAGAGGACATGGCCTGCGCCGCGGAGGAGGGTGTAGATCCGGTCGGTCTGGTCGACGGCAAGGGGGCGGGCGACGGAATCAGAGAGGCGGGCGTGGATTTCCGTCTCGGACATCTCGTATCCGGCGCCGACGGTCCGGAAGTCCAGCTCGTTGCCGGCGATCGCCCAGCGGAGGCGCTGCTGGAAGCGTTCGCGGTCGGGGAGATCGTCCGTGTCCCGCTCGATCCGTGCGACGAGGGCGACGCCGATCGTGTTGCATTTGTCCCGGAGTGCCCGGAACGGCATTTCCCGGCCGAGGACGCGTTTGAGGATCCGGTGGACGCCGGTGATGAACTCGGAGGGCTCGCGATCGAGGGCGAACGTGTCGTTCAGGTAGGCGAGGACCTCGGAGCGGACCTGCTCGCGGAGGGCGGGGGAGTCGGTTTCGAGGCGGGCGCCCCCGAGGACATCGTCGAGGACGCATTCGAAGCAGCCGGTGCGGGCCTTCATGGCCGGGCATTATGACCGTGGGGGGAGGGAAATCCACCCTGCGAAAAAAAGAACTCATGAACCGCGGGCTCCGTTCGTCCTTAATAGGGGTGGGCGTTGACTCCCGGACGCGCCCCCGCTAGCATTCTCCGGGAGACGTTTCTCGTTCAGCGCCAGCAGGTTAGGGAAAGAGGGAGCAATGGCGGGCCCCAGCAAGCCCTTCGCCTTCGTCGCACCCCTCGTGCTCGCCGCGCTCTCCGTGGCGCTGGTGACCCTCGTGTTCGCCCGGCGTTCGGAAACCGTGGCGCAGGACAACCCGCTCGACCCGACGTCCGCCCGGATCCGGGCCCTCGTGGAGCTGGCGGACGCCTCCACGCTCCTGGGCAACTCCTCCGCCGCCCGCCGCGCCCTGGAACAGGCCTCCGCGCTGGCCCCCGACGATCCCATCGTGCGAAGCCGGCTGGAGGCCGCCCGCATGCAGGAGAGCCGGGACCTCGCGGCGCG
>JABWAY010000337.1 GCA_013360825.1 Candidatus Brocadiia bacterium
AGGCGCGGCATCCGGAGGGACTCCGGGGGTCGGGAAGCGGCCCAGGCGGCGACGGCCTCGTGGAGGTTGCGGGCGATGACGGGAAACAGCAACGGCCCCGCGGCGGCGACGTTCCGGCGGTAGCTGAACGCGGCGAGCGCGCCGAGGACGAGGAGGGCGGCGTCCAGCGCGCGGATCCGGCGCGCGTTGGCAGCGAGGGCGAGCGCCGCGAAAGGGACGACGATCCAGGGGGCGCGGAGGGACACGCTCGGGAACGCGACCGCGTCGGTGACCCCCTGGAGCTCCGTAATCCACCCCTGATACCAGTCCGGACCTGTACGGTACCGCTGCAGGTACTCGAACGGCACCGCCACGAGGCGCCACCCCTGCGGGTTGAGGAGGACCGCGACCCACGAGAGCACCGCGACCCCCACCCAGACCCGGAGGTGTTCCTTCCGCGTGTGAATGATCCCGGCGACCGCCGCGACCGAGACCAGCGCCGGCGCCAGGATCGAGAGCGCGTGCATGTTCATCGCGAGGGCGATCACGGGCGGCGCCGCCCACGCCGCGCGGTCCGGCCTCGGACTTCGCCCGACCAGCGCCAGCACCGCGGCACACGCCAGATGCGCGCAGAGCTCCGAGCGGATGTCCCAGCGTTCGTACATGAGAAGGGTCGCCGCGAGCGTGGCGGCGATGCAGGCCAGCGGGCCGGCGGGGCGGGCGGCGACCCAGAGGCAGGCGAAGGTCCCCATGATCACGCCAACCTTCGCCAGCGTCAGCCCGGCCCACCCGCCGAGAGACCACGTCAGCCACGTTCCGACCTGAAAAAGCCAGCGGTCCTGATACGCGAACCCGGGGCGCTTGACGCAGGTCAGGTCTTCCGGGCGGGGAATCGACCCGTTCTCGAGGATCCACTTTCCCTTCAGCAGGTGCACGCCGACGTCGAAATTGAAAACATCGCAGGCGCCGAGGGCGAGCAGGAACGCCGCGCCGGCGATACCCCAGCCGACCCAGGACATGGGGAGGGGTCGCGCGGAGCCGTCGACGGGAGTGGGGGAATCCATGCCAGCGGTGTGGGAGTGTACCCGAGCGCCGGCACGGCCGGGCGGCGGGGCCGGACGGCGCCCGGATCGCGCGTTCTGCCCGCGCTTGATTCTCCCCCTCCCGCAGGGTACAACTGAGGGATGCCCCGCCCCAAACCCCGACAGGACGCAGACTTGAGCGCGATGGCGGCGAATCTTTTCGACACCGTCAAGCGCATCAAATCCGAGAATGAGCCGCTTTCGCGCAAGATCGACGCGCTGGAAGCCGACATCAGGAGGAAGGTGGTCGAGATCAAGGCCCTGCTCGACCGGTTCCCTGCGAAAGACCGTGACCTGGTCCGCGTGCTGATCATCAACGGACTCCACCGCACCGCCGATGAAACACTCCTCGACTGACGCCCCGAAATCACAGAACCCGGTCCGGCCGCCTGCGCGCGCCGGCTCGGGACTGAACGAGCGTCCGCACCGGCCGACCCAGGCCGTCCGCGCCCTCCCGTTCGGGCCGCTCGGAAACCAGATCCCGGCGATCGCGACCGCGGTCCTGCGCACGCTCGGCCGGACCTGCCGGGTCGTCGAACGCCGGAACGAGGAGTACACCGCGACGCGCGTCCTCGGCGAGCGCAAGAACATCATCTTCGCGACCTGGCACAACCGGCTGTTCTACGGTCTCTACTACTGGTCGCGCTGGGTCTACCGGCACGGGACGAAGTTCTCGCTCCTGATCTCGGCCAGCAAGGACGGCGAGATGCTGGCGCGCACAATCGCGTACATGGGAGGCGATGTCGTGCGCGGCTCGTCGTCGCGGCGCGGAAGCGAGGCGCTGCTGGGGCTGCTCGACCGTCTGCGCCGGGGGTACAACTGCGCGGTCACGCCGGACGGGCCGCGCGGGCCGCGGTACCGGGCGCATGCCGGCGTGGTCCTGCTGGCCCAGAAGTCGGGGGTGCCGATCATCCCGATCTCGGTCGGGCTGAAGCGCGCGCTGATTTTCAATTCGTGGGACAAGTTCATGCTCCCGTGGCCGATGACGCAGGCGCGCATCCTGTACGGCGACCCCGTCTTCGTCCCCCCCGATGCCGACGACACGATCCGCGAGCACTTCCGGAAGAAGGTCGAGGACGACCTCAACGCGCTGACGCGCGACGCGGACGACTGGGACGGGTGGCGGCGGCGGAGCTGATGGGACTGCGGATCCCCTGCCTGCGGTGCGGCAAGTTCGACCCCGAGTGCGCCTGCCCGGCACTTCCGAAGGACCCTGACCCCGTGCCGGCGACTGCCCCGCCGGCGGCTGTGAAGGCGGTGCGGCACGCGGACCCGGTGAAGATGCGGCGGGAGAAGCGTCCCGGGAACCGGGAGATCGTGATCCTGGAGGGGTTCGCGGGGGGCGAGGACCTGGCGGAGCTGGCGCGCGTGCTGAAGCAGAAGCTGGGGACGGGGGGGACAGCGAAGGACCGGACGATCGAGATCCAGGGCGATCACCGCGACCGGATCGCGCAGGTCCTGGGGACATACGGGTATCGGGCGGTGAAGGCGGGGGGGTAGGTCGCGCTGTCCAGTCATCCCCTCGTAGACCGGGAACTGTGGCCCGTCGCCCCTAATACCCGTACTCCCGATGCGCCGGGCACTCGCACCATTTGTCCATCGGGGTCGGGCAGCGGCGGATGATGTCCACGAAGCGGGATCCGACCTCGAACGCGAACGGGCCGCGGATCGAGATGCGCGACTCGCCGACGAAGACGTCGAGGTATTCCTCGACCGTCCAGGAGTGACAGTCGCGGCAGTAGAACCAGGAGTCGATCCGTTCGTCGCCCTGGGCGAATACGGAGAACCCGGCGACCCGGGCTTCGTCCCGGGAAAGGACGCGGCTGCAGCCCCGGCAGGGGATGTCGTCCGCCATCAGGCGCCCTCCGCGGTGGAGCGGCCGGGCTTCGCGCGGCGGAGCCCTTCGGCAAGCGACTGGAGGGAGAGGAGGGTGCAGGAGAGGGCGGCGGCGGGGAAGATCACGAGCCACCACCGGAACTGGACCGGGTTGAGGAGGTCGGCGCCTTCGGAGAGGAGGGAGCCCCAGGAGGCCTGGGGGTCGCGGACGCCGAGGCCGATGAAGGAGAGGAACGACTCCTCGAGCATCATGACGGGGACCATGAGCGCGGCGTAGGCGAGGACGGGGCCGGCGAGGTTGGGGAGGAGATGGCGGAGAACGATCCGGACCGGGCCGGCGCCGAGGGCGTGGGCGGCTTCGACGAATCCGGAGCGGCGGAGGGCGAGGACTTCTGCGCGGACGATGCGGGCGGGGGTCAGCCACTGGACGGCGCCGAGGACGATGAAGAGGAGGACCAGCTGGGCGCGGGGTTCGGATCCGAGGAGGGCGATGAGGGGATTTCGGTCGGGGGGGATGGAGCGGAAGAAGACGGTGGCGAGGATCGCGATAAAGACGAACGGAAGGCCGTAGAGGGTGTCGACGAGCCGCATGAGGACCGCGTCCGTGCGCCCGCCGACCCACCCCGCGACGGAGCCGACGAGCAGGCCGATGGCGAGGGCGACGAGCGTGCCGGAGAGGCCGACCGCGAGGGAAATCTCGGCCCCGCCCGCGAGCCGGGCGGCGAGGTCGCGGCCGAGAAGATCGGTGCCGAGCCAGTGGACGGAGGACGGCGGCTGGAAGACGGCGGCGGGGTTCTGCGTGTCGGGGGAATGGCGGAGGACGGAATCGCGGAGCGCCAGCGCGGCGAGGAGGGAGAGCAGGAAGACGACCGGGAGCAGCCGGAGGAGTTTCTTCACACTCCCTCCCGGAGCCGGGGGTCGAGGGCGGCGCAGGCGACGTCGACCGCGGCGTTGAGGACGACGAGGAGCGCGCTGTAGACGAGCACGACCCCCATGAGCAGCGTCAGGTCGCGCCCCATCGCGGCATTCACAAAATGGGAGCCGAGTCCCGGGATCGCGAAGACCTTCTCCACCACGAACGACCCCGTCAGCGCCGAGGCGGCCGCCGGCCCGAGGTAATTGAGAACCGGGAGGATCCCGTTCCGGAGCGCGTGGCGCGTGACGATCACCGACTCCGGAACCCCCTTGGCCCGCGCCGTCCGGCAGTAGTCCCGCGTGAGCTGCTCGCGGGTCGCGGACCGGGCGAGGCGCGCGACGACGGCGCAGACCGGGAGTCCAAGCGCCACCCCCGGGAGAATCGCCTGCGCGAGCGTCCCCCACCCTCCGGGCGGAAACCAGCCGAGCCCGAACGCAAAGATCATCGCGATCAGCGGCGCGACGACGAAGGTCGGCAGCGCGACGCCGGCGAGCGAAGCGCCGGTCGCGGCGGCGTCCGCGGG
>JABWAY010000338.1 GCA_013360825.1 Candidatus Brocadiia bacterium
TGGAATCGGGTGCGCCGCCTCCATCTGGGGCGGCGCCGGCGCCCCCGGGGCGCAGGCCCGGGTCGTGATCGCACGCGACGGCTCCGTCGAGGTCCAGTGCGGCACCCAGGATATCGGGACCGGCACACGGACCATCATCGCCCAGATCGCAGCCGAAGAACTCGGCCTCGATCCCGGGTCGGTCCGCGTCCGCCTCGGCGATACCGCACTCCCCTACTCCCACGGCAGCGGCGGCTCCATGACCGCCCCGTCCGTCACCCCCGCCGTCCGCGCCGCCGCCGCCAGGGCCAGGCGCCGCGTCTTCGAGGCCTGCGCGGAAGCCCTCAAGGCGGATGCGGCGGATTTCCGCTGCGAGAAGGGACGCGTCACGGCCCCCGGGCAGGCGCCGCTCGAGTGGGCCGATGCCTGCGCCATGATCGACGGCGCCAACGTCAGCGAGATGGCGACCCGGGAACGCAATTTCGACGGACTCCGCGCGGGCACCGCAGGATGCCAGTTCGCCGAGGTCGACGTCGACCTCGAGACCGGAAAGGTGCGCGTCCTGAGGATCGAAGCCGTGCACGACTGCGGCCGCGTCGTGAATCCGCTTCTCGCAGAAAGCCAGATCCAGGGGGGAATCCTCCAGGGACTGTCCTACGCCCTGCTGGAAGAGCGCGTGATGGACCGCATCGCGGGGCGCCAGCTCAATGCCAACCTCTCCGACTACAGGATCGCCGGACTCCGCGAAACCCCCGAAATCTCCGTGACGCTTTTCGACGTCTCCAACGGGCTCACCAGCACCGGCGTGATGGGAATCGGCGAGCCGCCGATCATCCCCACCCCGGCGGCGATCGCCAACGCCGTCTCCCACGCGATCGGGAAACGCGTGACGGAACTCCCAATCACCCCGGCCCGGGTCCTGAAACTGCTGGGGCGGTCCTGATGAAACCGTTCGCCTGGTGGGATCCCGCGACGGGGGACGACGCCGCGCGGATGCTCAAGGACAAGCCGGGGGCGCAGGCCATCGGCGGCGGGGTCGACCTGCTGGGGGAGATGAAGGAAGGGATCCGGGCCCCGGCGCATCTGGTGAACCTGCGTTCGGTTCCGGGGCTGGACCGGGTCGAAAAAACGGCCAGGGGGTGGCGCATCGGCGCGACGGCCATCCTCGCGGACCTCGCCGCGCACGCGGGTCTCGCGCGGGACCTCCCCGGCCTGGCGGAAGCCGCGGCCTCGGTCGCGACCCCGCAGATCCGCAACCAGGGGACGGTCGGCGGGAATCTCGCCCAGCGGCCACGGTGCTGGTACTACCGGAGTGCGGAGTTCGGGTGCGCCAAAAAGGGCGGGACCGGCTGCCCCGCGGAGGACGGGGAGAACCGCGCCCTCGCGATCTTCGGAGGAGGGCCCTGCCACATCGTCCACCCGAGCGACCTCGCGCCGATCCTGGTCGCCCTGGACGCCCGGCTTTTCCTGCGCGGCCCGGACGGCGGGCGGGACCTGCCGATCGCCGACTTCTACGAACTGCCGTCGAAGAACATCCTCTGCGAATTCACGCTCCGCCCCGGCGAATTCATCGAGGCCGTCGAAGTCCCGACGGCGCTTCCCCGCTCCGTCTGGGTCAAGTTGCGCGAGCGGGACTCCTTCGACTTCGCGCTCGCGGGGTGCGCCATTGCGGCGGAGGTGGTCGAGAACCGGTGCCGGAACGTCCGGGTCGTCCTGGGCGGCGTCGCGCCGGTCCCGTGGCGCGTCGAGGGAGCGGAAGCCGTGCTCCTCAAGTCGGCGCTGACCGATGCGGCCGGGACGGCCGCGAAGGCCGCGGCGGCCGGGGCGAAGCCGATGTCGCAGAACGCCCACAAGGTCCCGCTCATCGAGGCCGTCGTCGCCCGGGCGATCCGACGCCTGGCGGGTGAATGATGGAGGTCCGCTTTGCAGACCCCTCCCGGGCGACCCTTCTGGCCCACGTTTTCGCCTCGATCCTGCGCCGGGGGATGTCGGACCCCGCCGCTGCGCAGGCGGTCGCCGGGCTCGGCCGGATCGGCGTTCAGGCCGCGGGGATGAAGATCACGGCCGAGTTCCTCGGGGACGCCGTGGTCCTGTCGGTCGGCGGCGACGGCTGGCGAGCCTGGGTCGGCGGCGACATGTCCGATCTGCTGGGGGTCTGCCTCTCCGGAGCGGTGATCGGGCCGTGGCTGGACGGCCGGGTGAAATGGGGTGGCAATCCGTTCGCACTGCTCAAGCTTCTCAAGATTCTCGCGGCGGCGCGCCGCGCGGGAGGGTGATCTGGACGCCGCGGCCCGGCCGGAACTTGCCCGCAGCCTGGCGTCCCTCGTGGGCGAGGAGGGGGTCAGCACGGACCCCGCCCTGCTGCAGGCCGCCACCCGCGACTACACGGAGGTCACCGGCACGCGTCCCGACGTCATCGTCCATCCCGGCACGGTCGAGCAGGTGCAGGCCGTGGTGCGATTCGCCGCCGCCGGGAAGATTCCCGTGACCCCCGTGGTCGCGTCGTCGAATGTCGGCGGGCTGGCGCTCTGTTCGCGCGGAGGGATCCTCCTCAACCTGTCGCGGATGAACCGGATCCTCGAGACCCGCGAAGAAGACATGTACATGGTCGTCGAGCCGGGGGTGCAGTGGGGGCAGGTCAAGGAGCACCTCGAGCGCAATCACCCGACGCTCCGCTACGGGTACCCGCTCGCCCCGCCCGACACCGGCGTCGTCGCCAACGCCCTGCTCGACGGCCTGCTCAATCTCTCCCTGCGGTTCGACACCAATGCGAAATGGCTGAACGGCGTGGAGGCCGTCCTGCCGTCCGGCGAGATCGTGCGCACCGGCGCGGCGGCCTGGACGCGCGCGCAGTGGTGCACCGGTTCGCCGATGCCGGACCTCACCGGACTCTTCATCAATTTCCACGGAACCACCGGGATCGTGACGAAGGCCTCGCTCCGGCTGCAGGTGGCCAAGCGCATCCGGACGCGGTTTTTCCTGATGGGATGGGACACGGATGCGGCGTTCGCGCTGGTGAAGGCGCTGGTGCGGGAGGAGATCTGCGACGACCTCGGGGTGCTGTCCTGGCCGGTGGCGAAGATGCTGTTCGGCGAGGCGCGACCCGTGTGGCGGGATCCGGCGGAGCCGCTGGTCATGGTCTATGCGGACGTCTCCTCGAACCGTCAGAAGGAAATGGACCTCCGGCTCGAGATCCTGAACGAGCACGTGGACGCGTCGAAGGCCCGAGGGGCGGCGTGGCAGGGACCGCTCGACGTCCGGGACCTGATCCGGATCGAGCCGCGGTTCCGGACGCTCTCGGACTTCCCCGCGCGACTCGATTTCCTCCTCGACCACCCCGGGGGGGGGCTCTCGTGGGTCGGCACGTTCGGCCCGTGCAGCCGCTGGGAGGAAGGCGCGCGCGCCTCGATGGCCGTGATGGAGCGCCGCGGCTTTCCGCCGATCATGGTCGCTCGCCCGATGGCCGGCGGACACTTCGGCGTCCTCCGCCTCATCGAGACGTTCGACCGCACCCGTCCGGAGGAGGACGCCGCCGTGCTGGCGCTCAATCGCGAGCTGGTGGACCTCCTGCTCCCGATGGGATTCGTCCCGTACAAGACGCCGCCCTGGGTGTTCGAGTCGCACGCGTCGGAGCTGGATGCGGGGTTCCGGTCGCTCCTGAGAACGGTCCGCACCGCGATCGACCCCGCCGGCATCCTCAACCCGGGCAAATGGCCGGTCTGACGCCCGCGGACTCCCCGCGCCCCCTGTTCGATCGCTGGCCGATTCTCCGCGAGACCGCCCCGATCGTGCCGATCGGCACCTTCCCCACCCCCGTCCAGCCGCTCCGCTCCCTCGGAGCCGCCTGGAACCTCGACCTCTGGGTCAAGCGGGACGACATCACCGGGACCGAGTTCGGCGGCAACAAGGTCCGCAAGCTCGAGTTCCTCCTCGCGGAGGCCCGGCGGCAGGCGCGCGCGGTCTGGGCCTGCGCCGTCACGGGATCGAACTGGGCCGTCGCCGTCGCGTACTACGGCCGCACCCTCGGCATCCCCGTGGACCTCCACCTGTTCCGCCGCCCCATGAACCCCTACCTCGAGCGCAATCTCGCCCTCGCCCGGTCCCTCGCCCGCTCCACCTCGATCTCCCGCACCGTCCTGACCGTCCCGCTCCACGGCGCCGCACGCTGGCTCCGCGGACGCTTCATCATGCCCCCCGGCGGCTCGAACGCGCTCTCCACGCTCGGGTACATCAACGCGGGTCTCGAAGTCGCGGCGCAGGTCGCGCGCGGCGACATGCCCCGCCCCGATGTCGTCGTCGCGGCCCTGGGGACCGGCGGCACCGTCGCGGGGATCCTCGCCGGCCTGCGGCT
>JABWAY010000339.1 GCA_013360825.1 Candidatus Brocadiia bacterium
CCCCCGCCGCCCGGCGGCACGGGGGCGCAGTCCGGGACGCCGAAGTCGAGCGGGGTGATCCACCGGCCGAGCCAGAGCGGGCTGGCGTCCCGGATGGCGAGACGCCGGAACCTCCCGCGCGACTATTGATCGTCCGCGGGGCCGGGTGCGCGGACCGGCTCTGGCGGAAAATCCGGACCCCCCTGCCGTCCGGTCACCCCTTCTTGCGCGCCACGTGCAGGCAGACGCCCCCGAGCAGCTTCGGGCGCGTTGCGAGCACTTCCAGCCCGGCCTCCTCCATCGCCTTCGCGAGATCCTGCCACGACACGAATTTCGCGATCGACCGCGAGATGTAGCCGTAGACCGCCGCCTCGCCGTGGATCCACCACCCGACGAAGTTTCCCGTGATCGAGAGATAGGTCAGGTACGTGAACCGCCACAGGAAATTCCGGGGACGCGCGAAATCGAGGTTCGCGAGGATCGCCCCCGGCTTCATCACCCGGGCGATCTCCCGCAGCGCGCCGCGGAAGTCCGGGACGTTCCGGAGGCCGTAGCCGATCGAGACGACGTCCATCGAGGCGTCCGGGAGGTCGAGCTTCATCATGTCGCCGACCTGGAACCGGACGTTCGGCACGCCGCCTTTCTGCTGCCGCGACTGCGCGATCTTGACCATTTCGGGGGAGACGTCGATGCCGAGGACCTTCCCGCGCGTGAGCAGGGTTCCGACGGCGAAGGCGATGTCCCCGGTCCCGCTGGCCAGGTCGAGGGCGCTGCCGTCCGCGGGGACCTTGTCCGCGACGTGGGAGAGGAGCTCCTTTTTCCAGGGCTGGTCCATCCCGAACGAATAGATCCGCGTGAACCAGTCGTACTTCGGCGCGATGATGTCGAACATCGTCGTGACGTACTGCTGCTTGCGGGCGGGATCGTTGAGGTGTTCCTCGAGATCCATGTGGCGGAGGGTGGGTTCGGGCATGGTTCGCTCGACTGGGAGAAGTCCCCATCTTAGATCCGGCCGGACCCCCGGGGGGACGGAATTCGCGAACCGCCCGGATCCCGCATTCCCGGAACACACGACCCCGCTCCGGCGTCTATACTGAGGTCCGGATTCGCCGCTTCCTCTTTCTGTGGAGTCCCCGCATGCGCCGGTTCCTGCCTGCCGCCCTGGTGGCCGTCCTCGCCGTTCTCCCCGCGTCCGCGCAGGAGACCCCGGACCCCGCGCCGAAGGAGACCGGCGGGGGGAAGGAGCGCGCGGAGGCGCTGCTCAGGCTGGTCGAGGGGAAGCAGGCGGAAGCCGCGGAGATTCTCAAGGCCCGGATCGCGGAGAACACGGAGGACTTCGAAGCGCGGACGATGCTGGGGCGGATCCTGGCGGGGCAGGGGAACGGGGCGGCGGCGCAGGAGCAGTTCCGGAAGGTCGTGGAGAACGCCGAGGACTGGGCGGAGGCGGGCGGGCGGCTGGCGGAACTGCTGGTGGCGACCGGGAAACATGCCGAGGGAGAGAAGCTCGCGACGGACACGGTGGCGAAGTTTCCCGAGGCGATCCATGCGCGCGTCGCGCTGGGCGCCGTCCAGCTGGAGACGGGCCGCGGCGACGAGGCGGAGAAGACGCTCGGATGGCTTCGCACGCATGTGAACGGCGCGACCGGGCTGACGGGGGAGCAGAAGTTCGCGATCGGGCGCGGCCTGTGGATGCTGGCGCTCCGGCTCGGCGACAAGGATCTGATGCATTTCGTGGTCGACGCCGGCGAGCTGATGAACGAGGCGCTCGACGCGAAGGACACGCCGGACGCGGAGGTCCTGGCCGTCTGGGGACACGCGTACATGGACAAGTACAACTCGGTCTTCGCCAAGCATAACTTCGAGGACGCGCTCAAGATCGAGCCGAGGAACGCGATGGCCTTCTTCGGGATGGGGCGGATCCTCGCCGAGGCGGGCCGGATGCCCCAGGCGCTCGCGCAGGTCGAGCAGGCGCTCCAGATCAACCCGAACCTGTTCGACGCCATCCTGCTCAAGGCCGAGATCCAGGGCGCGATGCAGCAGGCCGGCCCCGCCGAAGAGACCATCCGCACGGCCCTCAAGCTGAACCCGCGCTCCGTCCACGCCCTGGCCCTGCTCGCCGCCGCCCACGAACTGAACGGGAAGCCGGCCGAGCGCGAAAAGATCGAGGCGCAGCTCAAGGAGATCAACCCCAACTGCGGGATCGCCTGGTACCGGATCGGCACCGCTCTGGGGAACAAGATGCTCTTCGACGAGGGACAGGTCTACCTGAAGAAGGCGGTGGAGGCCGATCCCAAGCTCTGGGACGCCTACATCGAGTACGGGATGAACGCCCTGCGCCTCGGCGACGAGATCACGGCCCACAAGTACCTGAGCGAGGCCTACGAGCGCGACCCGTTCCACATCCGCCTCGTCAATACCCTCACCCTGATGGACTCGTTCCCGAAGGACTTCGTCGTCGTCGAATCCAGGCACTTCCGGATCCGCATGCACAAGAGCGAAGTCGACCTGATCGGCCCGTATGTCATGGACCTGCACGAGCGCTGCTGGGACGAGATGGCGAAACGGTACGGATTCGAGCCGCAGTCGCCGATCGTCTGCGACATGTACCCGAACCACAACGACTTCAGCGTGCGCACGGTCGGGATGAGCGGACTCGGCGCGCTCGGGGCGTGTTTCGGAAAGGTCTGCACCCTGCTCAGTCCGCGGGCGAAGGAAGTGATGGGGAAGTTCAACTGGGGAAGCGTCGTGTGGCACGAACTCGGGCACGTGTGGGCGCTTCAGATCTCGAAAAACCGCGTCCCCCGGTGGTTCACGGAGGGGCTGTCCACGTACGAGGAGAAGCTCGGGTATCCGGGGTGGGACCGGGAGCTGGAGGTGGAGATCTTCAACGCGTGGCACGGGAAGCAGCTGAAGAAGATCCGCGAGCTGCACGCGGGAGGGGATCTGCTCAACCTCTATCTGTACGGGTCGCTGATTCACGAGTTCATAGCGACGAAATGGGGATTCGAGACGAACGTCCGGATGCTGCGGATGTTCGGGGAGGGGAAGGACACGGACGCGGTCTTCCAGGGCGCGCTGGGGCTCACGACGGACCAGTTCGACGAGCAGGTGCAGGCCTGGATCGGGCTCTGGCTGAAGGCGGTGGCGCTGAAGGTCCGGGTCCCGGCGTCGCCGGAGGAGCTGTCGAAGCTGGAGCGGAAGGTGAAGGAAGACCCGATGGACGCGGAGTCGATGGGGCGGCTGGCCCGGGTCTATGCGGCGGCGGGGAAGAAGGCGGACGCGGAGACGACGGCGAAGAAGACGCTGAAACTCGACGACGCGAACGTGGACGCCCTCGTCGTCCTGGCCGAGTCGATGGGGACCGCGGAACGGCGCCGCTTCGACAAGGCCGCGGAACTGTACGGAAAGGCGATCGCGGCGGGCGCGACGGATTTCGCGACCCGGCTGGCCCATGCGAAGATGCTCCACAAGGCCGGGATGATCGACGAGGCGATCCCGGCGTTCGAGGAGGCGAAGAAGGCCTTCCCGCGCTACATCGGCACCGACAACCCGTACGAGTTCCTGGCCGACATCTTCCGCGAGCGGGGCGACAAGGTCCGCCTGCTCGAGCAGCTGGAACAGCTGCTCGCGATCAACCACGACAGTTTCAAGCTCCGCATGGAGGCCGCGGAACTCTACAGGGCCCGCGGCGACCGGGACCGGGTCATCGCCACGCTCGAGAGCGCGCTCTTCATCGGGGTTTTCGACACCCGGCTGCACGCCTGGCTCGGCCGCGCCTACCGCGACGCCGGGCACCACGCGAAGGCCCTCCACGAGTTCAGGGCCAGCGTGCTGCTTCTCCAGGAGGCGGAAAAGAAGGATCCGGGGAAATGGCAGGTCAAGATCGCCGAGTTCCAGGCCGAGGGCGCCTCGATGCTGGTGGCCCTCGGAAAACGCGAGGAGGGGCGCGTCCTGGCCAGGGAGGCGCTTCTCGCCGACCCCGCCAACCCCCTCGCGCGTTCCGTCCTGGAGGAGCTGAACAAGAAGTAGGTTGTCCGAGGTTGCCGGGGGGGTAGACTGCGGGGCTGGACCCCGTGGAAGGGTGGTGAACCGGTGGGCCGTGCGATCGACTACTGCGTGGCGTGCGGGGACAGGGTCAGTCCCGCGGACCTGGAGAGGGGCCGGGCGATCCAGGCGGGGGACAATGTGTACTGCCCGAAGTGCCGCGAGAAGGCGCCGGCGCCCGTGGCGGCGACCGCGCCGCGCAAGAAGACGGGCTCGACCGGGATGTTCCAGGCGGTGAAGTCCCCGGCGCACGGGACGCAGCGGCTGGACCGCGGCCCGGCGACGCGCGGCTTCGC
>JABWAY010000340.1 GCA_013360825.1 Candidatus Brocadiia bacterium
AGGGCGCGGCAAGATCCGGCGCAGGCCCGCCATGACCGCACCCGGAGACCGCGACGCGCAGCGCACGATCGCCCACAAGCTCGGCATCCCGCAGGCACGGCGGCACATCTTCCTGTGCGCGGACCAGACCAATCCCAAGTGCTGCGACGAGGCGCGCGGCCTGCGCGCCTGGGAGTACCTGAAGGCCCGTCTCAAGGAGCTGGGCCTGAGCGAGGCGGGCGGCATCCAACGCACCAAGGCCAACTGCCTGCGGGTGTGCAGCGGCGGCCCGATCGCGGTCGTCTATCCCGAGGGCGCGTGGTACGCAGAGTGCGATCCAGAGGTGCTCGAGCGCATCGTGCAGGAGCATCTGCTCGGCGGCCGGGTCGTGACCGAGCACCTCATCGCCGAGCGGGCCCTGCCCGGCGGCGCGACCGACATGAAGGGCGACTGGAACCGGCGCGCCGCGGACCTGACCCCCGCCGCCGCCCCGCTACCGGTACCCCGGGACCCCTTCTTCCTCGTGCTCGACATGGAACCGGTGCCAGTTCGAATGCGCGCGGTTCTCCGACACGTAGACGCGCCGCACGCGCTTCCCCAGCCCGCAGGTGATCTCGAGCGGAATCGTCCCCATCAGGCTCGCGAGATGCGTGACCTTGATCTCGCGTTCCCCCTGGCGGCCGATCAGGACGACCTCGTCCCCGACCTGCACCCCCGGGATGCCGCCGACGTCCACCGTCAGGTAGTCCATCGTGACCGTCCCGACCACCGGCGCGAGATGCCCGCGGACGAGCACCCCTGCGCGGTTCGAGAGCATGTACGGATAGCCGTCGTTGTAGCCGACCGGCAGCGTCGCGATCAGCGTCCGCTTCTGGGTCGTATGCGTCCGGTTGTAGCCGATCGTCGTCCCGGACCGGACGCCTTTGAGGAAGGCGATCTGGGAACGGAGGGAGAGGACCGGGCGGACGACGGTTTCGGCGAGGCGGAACGCCCCCGAATCGATTCCGTAGAGCGCGATCCCGGGGCGGACCATGGTGCCGGGGACCGCGTCGAGGGTGAACAGCCCGCCGCTGTTGGACAGGTGCAGGAGGGGCGGGCGGATCCCGGCGCGGGCGAGCGTGTCGGCGACCTGCCGGAAGCGGCGCGCCTGGGCGCGCGTTTCGGACCGGGACCCTTCGTCCGAGCCGTAGCTCGACGAGAAGTGCGTGCTGAGGCCTTCCAGCTCGAGGTTGGGATCGGAGACGATGCGGTGGGCGATGTCGGGGGCGCTCGCGGGCGACGCGCCGAGCCGTCCCATGCCGGTGTCGACCTTGAGGTGGACCTTCTGGCGCTTGTTCTGCCGGCGCGCTTCCTCGGCGATCCGGGCGACCATCCCGAGGGAGTGGATCGTCGGGGTGATGTCGTAGCTGACGACCCAGCCGATTTCTTCCTCGATCACCGCGCCGAGGACGAGGATCGGCGCGAGGAAGCCGGCCTCGCGGAGTTCGAGGGCTTCCGTCGAGTCCCCGACGCCGATCATGGAGCAACCGGCCTCCATCGCGACGCGGGCGCACGGGGCCGCGCCGTGGCCGTACGCATCGGCCTTGGCGACGGCGAGGACCCGGATGTCCGGGCCGCACCGGCGGACGATCTGCCGGACGTTGAACGCGAGGGCATCGAGGTTGACCTCGGCCCACACGCGGTGTTTCTGCATGGGAAGCTCGAACGGGGGAGAGAATCCGACCGCTCTTGATCGGCGCGGCGGCGCGGCGGACTTGAGTCCCGCGGCTCAGCGTTCGCGGACGCGTTCCTCGGCCCACCCCCGGCGGTCGCGCGCGACGGCGACGATGTTCGGGCGGGAGTCCCACGGGCGGCCGCCGAACGTGAACGCTCTCCGGTCCGCGTCGTAGAGCCCGGCTTCGTAGCCGCGCTCCGAGAGCCATGCGACCAGCGCTTCGGGCGACCCGCCGAACGCCGCGAGCCGTTTTCCGGCCTCGAGGATCCAGACCGGGGGCCGGCGGTCTGCGAGCGCCCGCTCCGCTCCCGCCAGGACGCGCCCTTCCGCGCCTTCCACGTCGATTTTCCCCAGCGCGCACGGCAGATCGCCGAGCGCGGCATCGAGCGTCGCGGTCGGGACCTCGACGGTCGGAGTGTCCCCGTCCTGGCCGGAGGCCAGCCGGTTCTCGGTGTCCCGATCTGCGACGAATCGCGCGGTCCCCGCGGATTCGGCGAGCGCCACGGGGTGAACGCGGACATTCGAGAGCGCGTTCAGCGCGATGTTCGCGAGCAGCCGCCCCCGCGCGGGCTCCGACGGCTCGAACGCCTCGACCGCCCCCGCCGGGCCGACACACCCCGCCGCCAGCACCGAGTAGTACCCGGCGTTCGCCCCGACATCGACGAACCGGTCGCCGGGCCGCAGCAGGTGCGCGACCAGCCCCATCTCGTGGTACTCCGGCCTCCCCCCGTACCAGACCAGCCCACGCGCGACGCCGCTTCCCGGCTCGCACCGGAACCGGAGCCCCCCATACAGCCGGATCTCGCGCGCCGGCGCCCCGCGGAGTTCCCACCAGGCGGCGCGCGCGATCGACCGGAGCCGCCGGCCGCGGTTCGACGGATGGCGCCAGAGGCGGCGGAGGAAATGGACGAGGTTCACCGGCGGGACTGTACCCGGCGTGCGGACCCCGCGCCTCATTGCGCGTCCCGCGGAGTTCCCTGTCTGTTACCATCCCCCGAAACAGGAGAAACCGATGACCGGGAAAGTGGCAGGCTGGGCGCTCGTGACGTGCGCGGCGGTGTTCGCGGGCGACACCGTGCCGGGAGACGGGCTCGGGGAACCGGTCCGGCTGGAAGCCGACGGCAAGCCGATCGACCTGAAGGAATCTCTCGGACACGCCGGACCGCTGGTCGTGGACTGGGACGGCGACGGCCGGCAGGACCTGCTGGTCGGGCAGTTCTCCGAAGGAAAGCTCCGGATCCACCTCAACACCGGCGACGGTGCACCCGCGCTGGGCGCGCCCACCTGGTTCGAGGCGGGCGGGAAAATCGGCACCGTCCCCACCGGCTGATGCATCGGCTTCGGTCCGCAGGTCGCGGACTTCGACGGGGACGGAAAGCGCGACGTCGTCAGCGGCTCCTGGCCGGGCGAGCTCTCCCTCTTCCGCGGAATCGAAGGCGGTTTCGCCGCCCCCGTCGTGCTCAAAGACGCCGGCGGGAAGACGATCAACCTCGGCCAGGCCTCCGCCCTCGCCGCAGGAGACTGGGACCGCGACGGGGACGTCGATCTGGTCGCAGGTTTCATCGGCGGCCAGGTGGTCTTCCTCCCCAACATCACACAGGACGGTGCCATCGCCTTCGGCCCGCACGTCGTCCTCCAGGCCGGCGGCAAGCCGATCCCCTCCGAACACGCCGGACCGGCCCTCGGCGACTGGGACCTCGACGGCGATCTCGACCTCGTCGTCGGCTCGGGGGACGGGAGTGTCGTCCTCTACCGCGCGTCGTGGACGGAAAAGACCGGCCTCCCGACGCTGGAGCCGGCCGTGACGCTCGTGGCAAAGCGCGGTTACGGTGACTTCAAGCGCGACGCGCAGGGGCGGATCGAGAAGGGACGCTCTGCCTCGCGGGCCAAGCCGTGCATCGCCGACTGGAACGGAGACGGCAAACCGGACCTGCTTGTCGGGGATTTCGCGACGGTCGTCGGGCCGGCGCCGGTTCTCACCGAGGAACAGGTGACGCAGAAGGCCGCTCTCGAGAAGGAGCTGAAAACGCTGAACGCAGAGAACGCGGCTGCCTTCACGAAACGGGACCTGGAGGCGCGGCGGATCGCGGGGATTCCCGAGAAGGGGAACATCCCGGAGGGCAAGATGAAGGCGTGGTCGGACGCGCTGAGGACGCTGATGGCGAAGGAGGAGGGGACGGCGGAGCGGAACAAGCGTCTGACGGAACTGCGGGAGGAGGTCGCGGCGCTGAGCGCGGAGCGGGAGATGACGGGGTTCGTCTGGCTTTACGAGCGGAAGTAGAAGGCGGGACTGTCACCGTTCTGTAACCGGGTCGCCGATGGTGACGCCGGGGACGGCCCGCTGCCGCGGGAACGCCGGGCACGGGAGTTGCGCGCCGGTTTCGGTTACGCCATGGGCAGATTTCTCAGATCCCTTGTCCGGAATCGATGGGCGTCCCTCGCGCTCCTGGTTCTCCACGCGCTGATCGCGACCGACGCGGCGTGGGCGATCGCCCGGGCGATCGCCCCGATGCCGCCCGCACCCCTCGCGGCGTCGTCCCCCTGCGCTCCGGAACCCCGCTCCTGCTGCTGCCCCGAACGCGCCCGGCACGCCGGGACCTGCTGCTGCGCGAAAGACCCCGCAC
>JABWAY010000341.1 GCA_013360825.1 Candidatus Brocadiia bacterium
CGGCGATCGCCGCCGCGGCCGCCGCGTTCCCCGCCTGGGCCTCACGCCCCGCCGTGGAACGGTCGAACATCCTCGGGAAATTCCACGACCTGATGCTGGCCGGGATCGAGCCGCTGGCGCGGGCGATCGTGAGCGAAAATGGAAAGCCGATCCGCGAAGCGCGCGCGGAGGTTCAGTACGCCGCGGAATTCGTCCGGTGGAGCGCGGAGGAGGCGCGGCGCGTCTACGGAGAGACGATACCCGCCGCGACGGCGGGCAAACGCCACCTGGTGCTGAAGCAACCCGTCGGCGTCGTGGGCGCGATCACGCCGTGGAATTTTCCCGCCGCCATGATCACCCGGAAGGTGGCCCCGGCCCTCGCCGCAGGCTGCCCCGTCGTGATCAAGCCGGCGGAACAGACCCCCCTCACCGCGCTCGACCTCGCTCTCCTCGCCGAAAAAGCCGGCGTCCCCGCGGGCGTCCTGAATGTCGTCACCGGCACCCCGGAGGCTGTCGGCGGCGAAATCCTCGCCAGCCCCCTCGTCCGCAAGCTGACCTTCACCGGCTCCACCGAGGTCGGCAAACTCCTGATGCGCGGGGCCGCCGCCACGGTGAAGAAGATCTCCCTCGAACTCGGGGGCCAGGCCCCCTTCATCGTCTTCGCCGATGCCGACCTCGCCCGCGCCGTCGACGGCTGCGTCACGAACAAGTTCCGCAACGCCGGCCAGACCTGCATCTGCGCCAACCGCATCTACGTCCAGCGGCCCGTGTACGCCCGCTTCCTCGCCGACCTCGCCCGGCGCGTCGAGGCACTCGTGGTCGGCCCGGGAATCGACGAGGCGACCCAGGTCGGGCCGATCATCGATGCCGCGGGACTCGCCAAGATCGACGCCCACGTCCAGGATGCCCGGAAACACGGAGCCCGGGTCCTCTGCGGCGGCCGCCCCCTCCGCAGACGCTGGTACGCGCCGACCGTCCTCGCGGACGTGCCGCCCGGCTGCCTCATCCTGCGCGAGGAAACGTTCGGCCCCGTCGCCCCTGTCGTTCCCTTCGATTCCGAGGACGAAGTCGTCCGCCTGGCCAACGACACCCCGTACGGCCTCGCCGCCTATTTCTACACCTCCGACGCGTCACGCCTCTTCCGGGTGATGGAAGCGCTCCAGTACGGGATCGTCGGCGCGAACGACCCTTCCCCCGGCGTCCCCCAGGCGCCGTTCGGGGGGATGAAAGAAAGCGGGATCGGGCGGGAGGGAGGGAAGTACGGGCTGGAGGAGTATGTTGAGGTGAAGCACGTCTCCGTGATGGTGTGAGCGGATTCCGCAGGATTCGGTGACCCTGATGACGGAGGACTGACGATGCTTCGCGTGGCCCTGGTACTCAGCGGGTGCGGCGTGCAGGACGGCGCCGAGATTCACGAGTCCGTGCTCTGCCTGGTGGCGCTGCAGCAGCGCGGCGCGGAGGTGGTGTACTGCGCGCCGAACGTTGAGTTCCAGAGCGTGAACCACCTGACGGGGGCCGCCGGGGAGACGCGCAACGTGCTGGTTGAATCGGCGCGGATCGCCCGGGGGAAGATCCGGGACATCGCCGGGCTGGGGGCGTCGGAGGTCGATGCCGCCGTCCTGCCGGGCGGATTCGGCGCCGCGAAGAACCTGTGCACGTTCGCGTCGGACGGCGCGGGGTGCCGGGTGAACGAAGCCACGGCGACCTTCCTCCGCGCCCTTCACGCCGCCGGCAAACCGATCGGCGCGGCCTGCATCGCCCCCGCGCTTCTGGCGAAACTGTTCGGCTCCGAACTGCACCCCGAGCTCACGATCGGCAGCGACGCGGGGACGGCCGCGGCGCTGGAGTCGATGGGAGCGAAGCACGTGACCGCGACGGCCGGGCAGGCCGTGGTGGACCGGAAGAACCTGCTCGTGACGACCCCGGCGTACATGTGCGCGGCCAGCGCGGCGGCCGCCTGGCCCGGCATCGACGCGATGGTGAAACAGACCCTGGCCCTCGTCCCCCGCTGACCCCCAAAGGAGCCCCATGCGCAACGTCATCATCATCGGTTCCGGACCCGCCGGCTACACCGCGGCGATCTATGCGTCCCGGGCGAGCCTCCAGCCCCTCTGTTTCGAGGGCGATCCGCTGGCCCGGCCGCCGGAGCCGCAGGTCGGCGGCCAGCTCATGATCACGACGGAGGTCGAGAACTTCCCCGGGTTTCCGGAGGGGATCCAGGGGCCGGAGCTGATCGAGAAGCTGAAGGCGCAGGCGAAGCGGTTCGGCACGGAGTGCGTGGAGGAGTCGGTGACGAAGGTGGATTTCTCGAAGCGCCCGTTCCGGGTCTGGGCGGGGGAGCGGGTCGAGGAGGCGAAGGCGGTCATCGTCGCGACCGGGGCGCGGGCGAAGTATCTCGGGCTGCCGAGCGAGCTTGCGTTTGCGAACAAGGGGGTCTCCGCGTGCGCGACCTGCGACGGCGCCCTGTTCCGGGGGAAGGAACTGGTCGTCGTCGGCGGCGGTGACAGCGCCATGGAGGAGGGGAATTTCCTGACCCGGTTCGCGTCGCGCGTCACGGTCGTTCACAGGCGCGAGGAGTTCCGGGCGTCGAAGATCATGGTCGACCGGATGCAGCAGAACCCCAAGGTCGGGTGGCAGCTGAACAAGGAGGTGCTCGAGATCTACGGGGACGACCGGGTTCGCGGGGTGAAGCTGAAGGACCGGAAGACCGGGGCCGTGACGGATTTCAAGGCGGAGGGGGTCTTCCTTGCGATCGGTCACGAGCCGAACACGAAGGTCTTCGGCGGGCAGCTCGAGCTCGACGAGAAGGGGTATGTCCGGCTCAGGCAGCACACGGGGACGTCCGTGGACGGGGTGTTCGCGTGCGGCGACGTGGCGGATGCGCGTTACCGGCAGGCGATCACCGCGGCGGGGACGGGGTGCGCCGCGGCCATCGATTGCGAGCGCTGGCTGGAGGAGCAGGGCGGGTAGGGCCCGCGTGAGGGAGTTCCGGAGGCCGGGTCAGAGCACGCCGGCCTTGAGGGCCCGGATGAGCGGTTCGTTGGCGGCGGGGAAGGGGTAGCCGTCGAGGTCCTCCGCCTCGATCCAGCGGACGTCGTCGCATCCGATGGCGCGCGGTTCCAGGGTGGGGGAGACGGGCTCGCAAAGAAAAACATCGAGAAGGACCCGCTTGTCCCCGTAGTCGTGGTCCAGCGTCGGGCCGCGGCCCAGCACACGGATCACCAGCCCCGTCTCCTCGACGATCTCCCGCCGGACGGTGTCCTCCGGCAGCTCCCCCGGCTCCACCCGGCCGCCCGGAAACTCCCAGTACCCGGCCAGATGCTTCCCCGGAGGACGCTTCGAAATCAGGATCCTCCCCCCGCGCCGGACGACGGCGATCGCCCCATGGACGGTCATCGGCGGACGAAGTACGTGACAAGCGACTTGGCGCAGAGCGTCCGCGCGGCCCGGACATCGACGTCGATCACCGCGGTGCTGTGGCCGAGCCGCAGGACCTTCGCGTCGGCGACCATGGCCGCCTTCACAACCGGGGAGAGAAAGTTGATCTTCATCTCCAGGGTCGTGCACCCCTCGGGGCGGGAAACGGACTGAAAGAGGGCCCAACCGGCGGCCGCGTCCGCGAGCGTGGCGATGATGCCGCCGTGGATGTACCCGAGGGGCTGGGTCAGCTCCAGCCGCCACGGGAGGCGGAGGCGCGCTGACCCCGGGGCGGTGCGGACCACCTCGATCCCCAGGAACTCGTAGACGCGGATGGATTTCCAGCGGCGGCGGACATCGGCCTGGGAGAGTCGGGGCATGGGGGACAGGATCCGGGGGATCCGCGCGGGGGTCACGGAAAAACAATCCCCGGTGCGGCTCGCGGTCAGGCCGGCCGGTGGAACCCGTACTCCAGGAAGACCTCGTCCCCCTCGCGGCGGCAGTCGATCAGCCGGGCCCCCCGGAGCTGTCCCGGCTCGAACCCCTCCCCGCCCACGGGCGTCGGGGCGGTGCTTCCGCCGATCAGGACGGGGCAGACGGTGACGTGAAGCGCATCGAGAAGGTCCTCCTCGGCGAAACTCCACAGCAGCTCGCCCCCGCCTTCGACCTGGATCCGTCCGGCGCCCATCGCCGCGAGCGTCGAGACGATCGTCGCGGCCTGAACCTGCCCCGCGGGCGAGACCCGGACGTCCGCGCGGCCCTCGAGGGCCCGGCGGGCCCCCGCGGACGCCGCCTCCGTCGTGAAGAGAACGGTCCTCGGTCCGGCCCCGAAGACCTTGAGGTCGGGGGAGAGCAGGCAGAGGCGGCTGACGACGGCGCGGAGCGGTTCCGGGCGCCCGCCGAGCAGCGACG
>JABWAY010000342.1 GCA_013360825.1 Candidatus Brocadiia bacterium
CGGCGGCGCCGGAGGGTGCGGCGGCGATCGCGCGGGCGCTCCGGGATTCCGGCGACGGCGAGCTGGCGATGGCCCTGGAGAAGGCGCAGGTCGAGGTGGGGGCGGGGTCGGTCTCGGTGAGGGTCAACGAGGTTCTCCGCGGGTATCTGGACCTGAATCGCGGGAGGCTGGAAGCGGGGGCGGAGCGTGCGCTGGGCCGGAAAGTTGCGGTGCGCATCGAGGCGGGCGGTCCCGCCGCCCCGGCGGCGCCCGTTCAAAAAAAAAACCATGAGCTCGACCCCGCCGTCCGGCGGGTGATCGACAGGTTCGACGCCCGGGTGCTGAGAGTGGACGAACCCGGGAAACCCTGAACGCATTCGTTCCCGCGGCGGCCGCAAAATGCTTTCATGGGCCCGTCGTCATCCCAACCCCACCACGCACGGAGACCGGTATGAAAGGCAACTTCGACATGCAGGGCCTGATGAAGAAGGCCCAGGACATGCAGCGCCAGATGGCCCACGCCCAGGACGACCTCAAGGAAAGGATCGTCGAGGGGAGCTCCGGCGGCGGACTCGTCGTCGCCCACGCCAACGGCGCCCGCGCCATCGTCGGCGTCAAGATCGATCCCAAGGCCGTCGACCCATCCGATCCCTCCATGCTCGAGGATCTCATCATCGCCGCCTGCAACCAGGCTCTCGAAAAGGCCCACAAGATGTACGAGAGCGAGATGCAGAAGATCACCGGCGGCATGAATATCCCCGGCCTCTTCGGATAGAATGAACCACGTGAGCGGCAACCTCCGGACCGAAAGCCTGTCGCGGCTGATCGGCGAGTTTGCCCGCCTGCCGGGTGTCGGCGAAAAAACCGCCGAGAGGCTCGCTCTTCATGTGCTCCGCGCCCCGCGCGAGGAGGCGCTCGCGCTGTCGCGCGCCATCGAGGACGTGAAGGCCAACGTGCGGGCGTGCTCGCGATGCTTCAACGTGAGCGAGCAGGACCCGTGCTCGATCTGCGCGGACACGAAGCGGGACCACACGGTGGTCTGCGTCGTGGAGCAGCCGAGCGACCTCTGGGCGATCGAGGGATCCGGCGCCTACCGCGGGACGTACCACGTCCTCGGAGGACGGATCGCGCCGGTGGACGGAATCGGGCCGGAACACCTGACCGTCTCCAGGCTCCTCGATCGGGTCCGCGACGGCGTCCGCGAGGTCATCCTCGCCACCAACCCGACCATGGAGGGAGACGGCACCGCACTTCACCTCCGGTCGAAACTCGAGCCGCGCGGGATCACGGTCACCCGCATCGCGCGCGGGCTCCCGAGCGGAGGAACCCTCCAGCACGCCAGCCGCGCCGTCGTCGCCGACGCGATCGGCGGCCGCACCGCGCTCGCAGGAGGGCCCCGGACATGAGGATGGAAGCGCACCTTTCGCACCGCCAGGAACTGCGGATGAAGCTCGCTCCGCAGATCATCCAGTCGATCGAGATCCTGCAGCTCCCGCTTCTGGAACTGATCGAAACCGTGAAGGCGGAGATGCTGGACAACGTGACGCTGGAGGAGGACCAGGAGCAGGAGGAGCACGCGGAGGCGAAGGGGATCGAGCAGACGGCGGGGACGGGGACGCCGGACGACCCGGATGCGCCGGACGACCGGACGCGGGAGGCGCTGGACACGCTGGAGCGCCAGCGGGAGGACGACTGGGCGCTGCGGATCCGTTCGTCGGGCGGGGACGGGACGGACAAGAAGATGGAAGCGCTGATGAACACGCCGGCGCGGGGGACGACGCTGCGCGGGCATCTGATGGAGCAGTGGGAGGAGCTGGATCTTCCGGAGAAGATCCGGCGGATCGGCGCGTTTCTGATCGACAACCTGAACGACAACGGGCAGGTGGCGCATCCGTTCGAGTCGCTGACGGATGCGGAGGGGACGATCCGGGAGGAGGGGCTGCTGGACGCGTTCAACCGGAGCGTGCGTGCGGAGGCGGAGGAATTCATGGACTCGATCCGCGCGCTGGACCCGGACCAGTATGCGGGGAAGACGGTGCGGCGGCAGGTCCTGCTGGGGCTGCACGATCACGACCTGGACCGGGAGTTCAAGCTGGCGATCCTGAACGGGATGGACGACCACCTGGTGCTGAAGGCGCCGCTGGACACGGTGCTGGAGCCGGTGCTGGCGACGCAGAAGGACATTTATGTCGCGCTCGGGAGGATCCAGCAGCTTGAGCCGCGCGGAGTCGGAGCGCGCAACACGCAGGAGTGTCTGCTGCTGCAGCTCGACCGGGAGGACGACGAGTACGAATTCAAGAAGCTGCTGATCGAGAAGCACCTGGAGGACATCGGGCAGAACAAGCTTCCGAAGATCGTGAAGGAGACGCAGCGGGACGTGGAGGACGTGAAGGAGGTCGTGGAGCAGATCCGGCACATGAACGCCCATCCCGGGTCGAGTTTCGTGAGCGACTCGGTTCCGTACGTGCTGCCGGACGTGATCGTCGAGGAGCGGGAGGGGGAGTACATCGTGAAGCTGGAGGACGGGTTCATTCCCCGCCTCTGCATCTCCGCGCACTACCGCGACCGCCTGGCCGACCCGGCGGCGAAGCCGGAGGAGAAGGAGTTCATCCGGGGGAAGATCGAGAAGGCGAAGAGGCTGATCAGCTCGATCGAGCAGCGGCAGGCGACGCTGTTCCGGATCTCGACGGAGCTCGTCCGCGTCCAGCGCGAGTTCCTGGACCAGGGGGTGAATCACCTGAAGCCGCTCCGGATGCAGGAGATCGCCGACACGCTCGGGCTCCACGTGTCCACCGTGTCGCGGGCGATCAGCGACAAGTACGCCCAGACCCCCCGCGGCATCTTCCCGCTCAAGTTTTTCTTCAGCGGGGCGACCGAGGCCTCCGACGGGGAGGACAAGAGCCGGGTCTCGGTCCAGAGCAGGATCCGGGAGATGGTGGAGGGCGAGAATCACGCGAACCCGCTTTCCGACGGGGACATCGTGGACAAGCTGAAGGCGGAGGGGCTGAACATCGCGCGCCGGACGGTGACCAAGTACCGCAAGGCGCTCAAGATCGCGAGCAGCCGGCAGCGCAAGCAGTTCTAATCGGCACGGGACGGGACGGGCGTCCCCGATACGGAGGCAGGCGTGGCGGACGTGGAACAGCGGGCGGCGGAGTTCCGGAAGAAGGTCGAGGCGCTGAAGGCCGAGGTCGGCAAGGTCGTCGTGGGCCACCGCGCCGTCGTCGAACAGGTGGTGACCTGCCTCCTCGCCGGGGGGCACGCCCTCCTCGAGGGAGTTCCCGGACTGGGGAAGACGCTCCTTGTCCGGACCCTCGCCCGGTGCCTTTCCCTCAAGTTCTCCCGCATCCAGTTCACCCCGGACCTGATGCCCGCGGACATCCTCGGCACGAACATCGTCATGGAGGAGGCCGGGCGCCGCACCTTCCAGTTCCAGCAGGGCCCGATCTTCGGCAACCTGGTCCTCGCCGACGAGGTCAACCGCGCCACGCCGAAAACGCAGAGCGCACTCCTCGAGGCGATGAGCGAGGCGGCGGTCACGGTGGCGGGAAAGCGCTACGAACTCGGGCAGCCGTTCTTCGTGCTCGCGACGCAGAACCCGATCGAGATGGAGGGGACCTATCCGCTTCCCGAGGCCCAGCTCGACCGGTTCATGTTCAAGATCGAGGTGCTGCCGAGCGAGCTGGGGGATCTGGTGACGGTGATCGACCGGACGACGGGCGCGGCGGCGCCGGAACCGCAGCCGGTGCTCTCGGGGGCGGAGATCCTGGAGATGCGCGCCCTGGCGCGCGAGGTGCCGATCGCCTCCCACGTGAAGGAGTACGCGGCGCGGCTGGTGCTGGCGAGCCATCCGGACACGGCGGAGACCGCGCCGGCGGCGAAGAAATGGCTGCGTTTCGGGAGCAGTCCGCGGGGGGCGCAGGCGCTGGTGCTGGCGGGAAAGATCATGGCGCTGATCAAGGGGAGGTACAACGTCTCGGTGGAGGACATCCGGGAGGCGGCCTACCCGGCGCTTCGGCACCGCCTGATCCGGAACTTCGAAGGGGAGGCGGAGGGGATCCGGGCGGACGCGATCGTGAAGGACCTGATTGCGGCGGTGCCCGACCTGCCGCGCCGGGTCGAGAAGCTGCTCTCCACGGAGTGATGCGCGTCTACCTGGAGGGGGGCACGGCGGGATTCGCGGCCTGCGTCCGGGGGGCGCTGACGGCGGCGGGGCACGCGGAGACGCCGGATCCCGGGTGTGCCGACGGGGCGATCCTGCTCGACGGCGCCGGGGACGGAACGCTGGAGGAGATGGCGGCGCTGCTGGTGGGGCGGG
>JABWAY010000343.1 GCA_013360825.1 Candidatus Brocadiia bacterium
AGCCGGTCCAGCTGATGGCGCGGGACGTCCTCATCGCGGCCCGCCTGCAGATCGGGCAGGAGGACGGGCTCCTCGACGACTGCGACGCGCTGATCGGTCTTCAGCCCGAGCGTGCGGCGTCCTTCGCCCTGCGCGCGGCGGTCCGGCGCAGCGCGGGGGACGCGGCGGGGGCCCTCGGCGACTGCGACACGGCGCTGGGTCTCAACCCGTCCGAGATTTCCGCGCTGCTCCTCCGCTCGAAGATCCGGGGCTGGACCGGGAACCTCATCGGCGCGATGGCGGACGCGGAAATCGCCTGCCGGCTGAAACCCGAGGCCGCGGAGCCGATCGCGACACGGGCCTACCTCCACGCCCTGTTCTCGCACACGGAGGAGGCGGAGCGGGACGTCCAGGAGGCGTTCCGGCGCGATCCGGAGGAGCCGATGGCGCTCGTCACCTCCGCATGGATCGCGCTTGCCCGCCTGCAACCCCGGGCGGCGCTGGATGCCGCGAACCGTGCCGTCGACCTCCGGCCGGCGCTGCCGGATCCCCGGCTCGTCCGCCTGCGCGCCCTTTACCGGCTGGGGCGGAACGAAGAGGCGCTGGCGGACGCCGACTGGGTCCTGGCCCGGACCCGGTACGTGGACGCAGCGCTCATGCGCGTGCAGCTGCTGCTCGCGCTGAACAGGATGCGGGAAGCGGCGGAGGAGGCGGGCCGGATGGTCCGGGAGTGGCCCGGGTCGGCGCTGCCCTGGTACGCGAGGGCGATCGCCCGCCGGGCGCTGCGGGACGAGGGCTGGCTGGAGGACCTCGAGGCGGCCCTGGCGGCGGACCCCCGGATGGAGCGCGCGCTCGAGACGCGCACGCTCGGCCTGATCGAGGACGGGAGGCTGGAGGAGGCCCTGAAATCCGCGGATGCCGGGATCGCCGCGGAGCCGATGAGCGGCCTTCTCCGCGTCGCCCGGGCGCGGGCCCGCGTCCAGGTGAAGGATCGCGCGGGGGCGCTTGAGGACCTCGGGGAAGCCCTGAAACTCGCGCCGTGGCTGGAGCTGGACGTGCGCTGCCGGCGGGCGGGGATCCTTCTCGACATGGGATCCGCGGACGGGGCGGCCGACGAGCTGATCGCCGCGCTTCGCATCGATGCCCGGGACGTCGAGAGCTGGCGGCTGCTGGGGGAGGCGCGGAAGGCGCTCGGGAATCCGAAGGGTGCGGAGGAGGCGTGGCGGAAGGTGCTGGAGTTCGCGGGCGAGTCGGATCCGAGGCGGGCGCTTGCGGAGAGGGGAATTCGCGAGCTCGGGGGCGGGGGAAAGTAGCGGTCCGGGCGGTCGGGGGGGATCGCCGGCGCCGCCTTTTCCGGCTGCCGGCCTGGCAGGGGGGCGGCGGCGGGGGCGGGTCGGTTCCGCCACTAACTCACTTCCTGCAAGGACTTGCGGGAGGCGCTCCGTCCGGTCCGACGCTTGCGCAGAGCGGACCTCCACGTTACAGTTCCCCGCTCGATTCCGCCCCCGACACTCTTCGGCGCTTCCCCATGAGCCTGTCCTTCGATTCGCTGATCTCCGGATTCAACAAGGTGATGACCAAGGTCTTCGGGTCACACAACCAGCGTGTGCTCAAGAAGGTGCTGCCGGTGATCGAGGGGATCAACGCGCTTGAGAAGAAGATGCGCGACCTGCCGGACCAGGCGTTTCCGAAGATGGCGGAGGTGTGGCGTGCGCGGCTGGCGAAGCATGAGACGCTGGACGATCTGCTGCCGGAGGTCTTTGCCGCGGTGCGGGAGTCGGCGCGGCGGACGATCGGGCTGCGGCACTATGATGCGCAGCTGATCGGGGGCTGGGCGCTGCACAACCGGATGATTGCGGAGATGGTGACGGGGGAGGGGAAGACGCTGGTGGCGACGAGCGCGGCGGCGCTGAATGCGCTGGAGGGGAACGGCGTCCACGTGGTGACGGTGAACGACTACCTGGCGCGGCGGGACGCGCAGTGGATGGGGCCGGTGTACGAGTTCCTCGGGCTGACGGTGGGGATCATTCAGCACTCGTACGAGGAGGCGTACCGGTTCGATTCCAGCCACGCGAACGACCCGCAGAACAAGATGCGGTGTCTGAGGCCGTGCGACCGGAAGGCGGCGTACGCGGCGGACATCACGTACGGGACGAACAACAACTACGGGTTCGACTACCTGCGCGACAACATGAAGACGCGCAAGGAGGACCAGGTCCAGCGGATGGTGAAGGTGGAGGAGGACGGGGAGACGAAGCGGATGTTCGCGTTCGCGATCATCGACGAGGCGGACAACATCCTGATCGACGAGGCGCGGACGCCGCTGATCATCAGCGGGAGTTCGGAGGACGATCCGCAGAAGTATGCGCAGGCGGACCGGGTGGTGAAGCGGCTGGAGTCCGGGGTGGACTTCGAGGTGAAGGAGAAGGAACACGTCGTGATGATGACGGAGGCGGGGATCGAGAAGGCGCAGCGGCTGCTGGGGCTGGACGACTTCTACACCGGCGAGAACATGGAGTGGCCGCACCTGCTGGAGAATGCGCTGAAGGCGCACGCGCTGTACCGGAACGAGAAGGAGTACGTGGTCACGGACGGGGACGTGGTGATCGTGGACGAGTTCACGGGCCGCATGATGCCCGGGCGGCGGTGGAGCGACGGGCTGCACCAGGCGGTGGAGGCGAAGGAGGGGATCCGGATCCGGGAGGAGAGCCAGACGCTGGCGACGATCACCCTGCAGAACTATTTCAAGCTGTTCCGGAAGCTGTCGGGGATGACGGGGACGGCGAGCACGGAGGCGATGGAGCTGGACAAGATCTACAACCTGCAGGTGCTGACGATCCCGACGAACCGTCCGCTGGTGCGGAACAATCTTCCGGACGTGGTGTACCGGACGAAGAAGGAGAAGTGGGACGCGGTGGTGGAGGAGATCTGCCGTATCCACGAGACGGGGCGGCCGATCCTGGTGGGGACGACGTCGATCGAGAACAGCGAGATTGTTTCGACGATGCTGAAGCGCCGCGGGGTGAAGCACGAGGTGCTGAACGCGAAGTACCACGAGAAGGAGGCGGCGATCGTGTCGCGTGCGGGGTACCGGTCGACGGTGACGATCGCGACGAACATGGCGGGGCGCGGGACGGACATCCTGCTGGAGCCCGGGGTCGCGGAACTGGGCGGACTTCATGTGCTCGGCACGGAGCGGCACGAGGCGCGGCGGATCGACAACCAGCTGCGCGGGCGGTGCGGGCGGCAGGGGGACCCCGGGTCGAGCCAGTTCCTGCTCGCTCTCGAAGACGACCTGATGCGGGTCTTCGCGCCCGAGTGGGTCTCGACGATTCTGCTGCGCATGGGGATGACGGAGGGGGAGCCGATCGAGAGCGTGATGGTCTCGAACGCGATTCAGCGGGCGCAGAAGCGGATGGAGGACCGGAACTTCGACATCCGCAAGAACCTGGTCGAGTACGACAAGGTGATGAACGAGCAGCGCCTGATGATCTACACGCAGCGCCAGGACATCCTCGACGGGAAGGACATGCGCGAGACGCTGCAGGACATGCTGGAGGCGCGCGTCGCGGACGTGCTCGACAGGTTCGTGCCGGAGGGCGGGCGCGGCGGGTGGGACTGGGACGGCCTGGTCGAGTATTTCAAGGCCAAGTTCGGGATCGAGGCGCCGCCCGACCGGCTGAAGACGGCGAAGGACGAGATCCTGCGGGAGGAGCTCCTCGAGCAGGTGATGGCCGTCTACGAGCGGCGCGAAAAAGAAGTCGGCGCGGAGGTGATGCGGCAGATCGAGCGGTTCCTGCTGCTGCGCAGCATGGACGAGAAGTGGAAGGAGCATCTGCACAACATGGAAACGCTGCGGCACGGCATTCACCTGCGTGCCCAGGCGCAGCTGGACCCGAAGGTGCAGTACAAGAAGGAGGGGTACGAGATGTTCGAGACGATGCTGGAGAGCATCCGCGAGGAGGTGACGGACCTCGTCCTCAAGGTGGAGATCCGGAAGGAGGACGAAAAGCGGCTGGACGACACGTGGAAGGGGCAGGAGCAGAAGAAGGCGGAGGCGCCGACGATGGCGGCGCAGGCCGAGCCGGCCGGGGAAGACGGGCGGCCTGCGGCGCCGGCCGAGAAGCCGAAGCCGTTCGTCGCATCCGCCAGGGCGGGGAGGAACGATCCGTGTCCCTGCGGGAGCGGGAAGAAGTACAAGAAATGTCACGGCGTCGGGGAGTCGGCGCGTTCCGGCGGCGCCACCCGGACGGCGCCGTCCGACGGGGATGCCGCGGACGACGACGGGGACGACCGGTAGCGCGCGGCCGGA
>JABWAY010000344.1 GCA_013360825.1 Candidatus Brocadiia bacterium
TCGAGCGCGGCCTGCGCCTCGCCCATCGCCATGGCGCCCAGCACCAGGCGCTCTCCCGGACCTGCGCCTGCCCGGCGCACAGCTCCGCGAGCCGCGCGCGCCGCCCGGGATCCTGCACGCTGATCGCGCTCCAGAGCTGGAGATTCGACGAGGTGGATGCGCTCTGGGCGCAGGCGAAGAGCACGCGGGCGACCTCTTCGGGCACCGGATCGGGCGCGAACTCGCGGACGGAGCGGTGCCGCAGGAACGGCGTCAGGTCCGGAAGTTCGGGGACGGGCGGCGGCGTGCCGTAGCGGGAGAGCCAGAGGGCGTCGAACGGTTCGGTGAACATGCCGGAATTTGGCCGGGCGCGGGACGCGCCGTCAAGGCCGCATTGCGGCCGGCTCCGCCGCGGAGCGCCGCGCCGCGCACGACGCGGCGAGGACGGGGAGAAAGAGCAGGGCGAGGAGGAGCGCGAAGACGGCGATCCCGCGGAGTTCGCGGGGGCCGATGGCGAAGCGTTCTTCAGCCGGAGGCGGGGCAGGGTCCATGAATCAGTGAAGCACATTAACGGATCGTGCCAAGTAGCTCCACGTTGAAATTGTGCCATTCAGACGGCGCGGTTTTCGACGGCATGCAGGGAGGAGACCGGAATCGAGGTCGGTGAACATCGATGAGGATCGACGACGCGGCAGGACGTTGAAAGACGCGAGGATGGATGGCACAGGAGCATCGTGGCGTTACTCAGGGCTGTCGAACGACCCGTCGCCCCCGCCGCGGCCCGCCGCCGCCGCGACCAGCGTCTTCAGCACGTCGCGCGAAATCTCCTCGATCTTCCCGTTCTGGAACAGGACCGGCGCGCGGCCCGTCTCCTGCATGCACCGGTCGCACCAGGCGATCGGGACGGGGAGATCCTCCTGCTCCGGACGCGACCGCCCGGCCGGCGGCTCCAGGTACAGAAACTCCCCGGTGCAGACGGCGCAGTACCGGAACGCCGACTCGTCGATCTTCCCGGGCTTCTTCACGATGTCGGCGTCGGGACGCGCCCCGCCGAACTTCAGGTGATACAGCGCGCTGTAGACCCAGATCTCATGAAGCCGCTGCTCCGATTCCTTCCGCCGCGCCTTCTCGCGCGAACGCTGCGAAAACGGGATGAGCAGGGCCCCGATCCCGAACGCGAGGGCGCCGAACACGGCGATCGTGGGCCAGCGGATCTCGAACCCGCGCGGCTGCGGGGGCGGGGCGGCATCGGGTCCGGTGGACGCGGCGGGCATCACCGCCCCGCCGGCACGGGTTTCCCCGGCTTCTTCCCCGTGCCGGGCTTCCCCTTGAGCCCCGACGCCCACGCGAGAAGAGCGATCAGGATCCCGCACAGAAACAGGCCGATCGCACCGAGCTTGAGGACGCGCCGGAAGGTGCCGTCGGGGTCGTCGGAGTCGAAGATCGGCATGGCCCCTGAATTTACGGTCTTTCGGCCCGCGTGGCCAGCGCTGCCGGGCGGAGGGTTTCCGCCGATTTTTCCGGGGGCTCCCGGTCCCCGGGGTACTCTGGCCGTGTCCGGATCCCGCACCCCCCTGGAGGCCGCATGCCGAAGTTCATCATCCTGATGACCGAGAACGACAATGCCTGGGCCGCGCTCACGCAGGCGGAGCAGGACCGGCTCCTCAGCCGCTACGACGCCTGGGTGGAGGAATTGAAGACGCGGGACCAGCTGCGCGGAGGAGAGCCGATCGGGGAGGGCGGACGCACGCTCCACATGACCGAGGGACAGCTGCAGGAACGCGAGTGCTCGGAGACGACGGGTGTCCTGACGGGTTTCTTCATCGTGGAGGCCGTGGACCTCGACGCGGCCGTGGCCATCGCACGGGGGTGCCCCGCCCTGACCCATGGCGAGACGGTCGAGGTCCGGCCTCTCGGCCACATGTAGGATCCGGCCCGCTCGGACGGAGCGGCCGGGACAGCCGTCCGGAGAGGCGTCGGACGGCCCGTCAGGCCGGGGGAGCGCCGGCGGGCGCGTCCGCGGGTTGAACCGCCCCGTCCAGCAGCCGTGCATCCAGAGCCTTCACCGCTTCGTATTCGCGGCGCATCCCCGCCAGATCGTCCCCGAACCGCTCCATCCGCTCCCGGAATTCCTCCTCCGTCTTCGACCCGAGGACCATGTCCAGCAGCTCGTCCTCCACCCGCGTCTTCCCCAGGATCATGTCCAGTTCGCCGACGATGAGCCGGAACAGCTCGATCTTCCGGTCCAGGAGATCGAGCAGCGCCGCCTCGATCGTCCCCTTCGCAATCAGGTTCACGACCTGGACTTCCCGCGTCTGCCCGAGCCGGTGCACCCGTCCGATCCGCTGCTCGACCCGCATCGGGTTCCACGGGAGGTCGTAGTTCACGATCCGACGGCAGAACTGCAGGTTCCGCCCCTGGCCGGCGCTCTCCGTCGCGAGCAGCACCCGCCGGTCCGCGCGGAACGCCGCGACCGCAGCGTCCTTCTCCGTCCGCGACATCGCGCCATGGAAGACCGCGACGGAAACCCCCTCGCGTGCCAGCCTCCCCTCGAGCATCTCCAGCGTCCGCCGGTATTGCGTGAAGACGATGCACTTCTCCCCGTCCTGCTTCAGGACCTCCATCAGGCGCTCCGCCTTCGCGACCCGCCGGACCCCGCGGCACGCCTCCGCCAGTTCCTCGACCCCCCGCTCCGCCGGCCCGCCCTTCGCCCTCGGCCGCAGCTTCTCCTCCACCGTCAGCGCGAGCGACGCCGTGCTCGACCCGAGCTGTTTCAGGATCGCCATCGCCACCAGCCGCGCATTGTCGGCGTAGACCGCCGCGAACTCCGGCGCCCGCACCAGCGCCGTCGCGAGCCCGTAGACCCGCCGCTCCTCCGGCTCCAGGTCCACCCCCGCCGTCACCGCGCGCCGCGCCACGAACCGGATCCCCACCTCCGTCCTCCGGTTCCGCACCATCACCTGCCGCAGCAGCCGCTTCAACCTCTCCGGATCCCGGCACCCGCGCGGATCCCCGGGGTCGAGAAACGCGGCGCGGAACTGGCCGGCGGTGAAGAGCTGCCCGGGGCGGAGGAGCGTGATCAGGTTGTAGAGCTCCATGAGGTCGTTCTGGATCGGCGTCGCCGAGAGCAGGAGGAGGAATTTCTTCCGCAGGGCATTCACCAGTTTCCAGTTCTGCGTCCGGTGGTTCTTGAGGTTGTGCGCCTCGTCCACGACCACGAGTTCGTGGCGGAGCTTGAGCAGCGCCCGCTGGTTTTTCGCCCCCTTGGCGGCGTCGATCGAGGCGACCACAAGGGGCTCCGCCCACCCGCCGGCGTCCTCCGGAATCCGGAACCCGAGGTCGAACTTCGTCTCCATCTCGTCCTGCCACTGCGTGACGAGCGACGCCGGCGCCAGCACCAGCACCCGCCGCACCAGCCCCCGCACCAGCATCTCTTTGATGATGAACCCCGCCTCGATCGTCTTTCCCAGCCCGACCTCGTCGGCAAGGAGCGCGCGCCCCTGCATCTCGCGGAGCACCCGGAGCGCCGTCGCCACCTGGTACGGGTGCGGCTCGATCTCGTGCACCAGATCGAGCGAGAGCAGGCGGTCGAATCCCGGTGGAAGCGCGAGGCGTTCGGCCTCGACGCGGAGGAGGAACGCCCCGGGAGTGTCCCCCCCGCCGGTCCCGAGCGCGGCCTCCCAGGCCGATCCGGGCGGGGCGGAGGGAACCGGGCGGGGCGGAAGCGGGGAGAGCATCGGGACCATGTCTTCGGCCGGCGGGAGCACGGCGCCGAGCCCGCACGGGCAGCGGACCGCCTGCAGCGGCCAGTGTGCAAGCGGGTGCCGCGCACCGCAGGCGCCGCATTGGAGGGTGGAGGACATCGGCGCGGATTGTCGCAGAAGCGGCGGCGATTGCGGAGGGACAGGGCGCGGCGCGGCAGATAGACTCCCGCCATGCGGCGTCCCTCGAGCTCCCAGGATCGTCCCGTCACCGCCGCCCCCGCGAAGATCCGCTTCGCATACTCCTCCAACGCCTTTCTGCGCCGCCCGTTTGCGGAGGTCCCTGCGGCGATCCGGCGGATCGGGTACGAGGGGCTCGAGGTGCTGATGGACCGGCCGCACGTCTGGCCCACGGAGGAGCGCGCGGTGGCCGGGGCGCGGAGGGCGATCGCGGCGGCGGGGCTGGCGATCTCGAACGTGAACATCAACACGGCGATGGGGCTGGACGGCGGGATCTGCCGGGACGGTCCGGGGCCCTCGCTTTCGGACGGCGATCCGGAGCGCGTCGCGGCGCGGGTGCGGTACACCGAGGCCGGGCTGCGCGCCGCACG
>JABWAY010000345.1 GCA_013360825.1 Candidatus Brocadiia bacterium
GGCGGGCGCCCGTGGGCCCCGCTGTTCCTCGACGCGCTCGCGGCGCCCGGGGCCTCGGGGACGCTGGAGAGGCGCCTGCCGGGGCTCGAGGAATCCGTGCGTGCGAAGACCGGGACGATCAGCGGCGTCTCGAATCTCGCCGGCGTCGTCGAGGCGCCCGGGGGGAGGATCGCGTTCGCGATCCTGATCTCCCAGCTTCGCGAGGGGAGTTCCGGCGCCCAGGGGTTCCAGGACGACTTCGTGAGACTGCTGTCCCGGAAGTAGCCGGGACCGGCCCGGCCGGCATCCGCCCGTTTCTGTTTCTTGGCGCGCGCCCGCGCGGAGCGCACAATCGCGCCTCCATGTCCCTCTTCAATCAGCCCCACGCCCGCTCCGGCCCGCTCGCGGACCGCCTGCGCCCCACCGGGTTCCCTGACTACGTCGGGCAGGAGGCCGTCGTCGGGCCCCAGTCGGCGCTCCGGGGCGCCCTGCGCGAGGGCAAGCTCCCCTCGATGATCTTCTGGGGGCCGCCCGGGTGCGGCAAGACGACGCTCGCGCGCATTCTCGCCGCCGAGGCGGGGCTCGATTACGTGCAGTTCAGCGCCGTGACGAGCGGCGTGAAGGAGATCCGCGAATTCATCGACCGCGCCCGCGCCACGCGCGACATGTCCGGGCGGGGGACGATCCTGTTCGTCGACGAGATCCACCGCTTCAACAAGGCCCAGCAGGACGCCTTCCTCCCGCACGTCGAAAACGGCACGATCGTCCTGATCGGGGCGACGACCGAGAACCCCTCCTTCGAGGTGAACGCCGCGCTGCTGTCGCGCAGCCGCGTGTTCCGGCTCGAAAAGCTGAACGAGGAGGACATCTGGGCGATTCTCCGGCGCGCGCTGTCGGACGGGGCGCGGGGGCTCGGCGGCGGACGGATCGATGCGCCCCCGAGGGTGCTGGAGACGATCTCGCGGTACTCCGACGGGGACGCGCGCGTGGCGCTCAACCTCCTCGAACTGTGCGTCACGACGACCCCGCCCGCGGAGGACGGGACGCGCCACCTGACGGAGGAGGCCGTCAAGGCGGCCGCCCAGCGCAAGACCCTCCTCTACGACAAGTCGGGCGAGGAACATTTCAACATCATTTCCGCCCTCCACAAGTCGCTGCGCAACAGCGACGCCCAGGCGTCCCTCTACTGGCTGGCGCGGATGCTCGAGGCGGGCGAAGACCCGCTCTACGTCGCCCGGCGGCTCGTGCGCTTCGCGAGCGAAGACGTCGGACTCGCCGATCCGGGTGCGCTCCGCGTCGCCCTCTCCGCCCGGGATGCCGTGGATTTCATCGGGATGCCCGAGGGAGCGCTGGCGCTCGCGCAGGCCGCCGTCTACCTGGCGACCGCGCCCAAGTCGAACGCCCTCTACCGCGCCTACGGGGCGGCCGCCGCGGATCTGCAGCGCGAACAGAACGCGCCGGTCCCGCTTCATCTCCGCAACGCCGTCACGAGCCTGATGAAGGACGAGAAGTACGGGGACGGGTACGTCTACGCGCACGACGTCCCGGGGGCGTTCGTGCCGGGGATGGTCTGTCTTCCGGAAGCGCTGAAGGACCGCCGTTACTACGAGCCGACCCGGAACGGGTACGAGGTCCAGATCGCGGAGCGGCTGGCGCGATGGGACGCCCTCCGGGCCGGCGCCTCCGCGCCCGCGGTTCCGAAGCCGGCGAAAAAAAAGAAGGGAAAGACATAACCGATGCCTCCTGCCGATTCCGTCCGACGCAGTTTCGGCCGCCGCGTGCGCCAGCTTCGCGACTGGCGCGACTGGACGCAGGAGGAACTGGCGGTGAAGGCGCACATGGACACGAAGTCGCTGGGGGCGATCGAGCGCGGGGAGCGGAACGTCACGCTGGAGAATGTGGCGAAGATCGCGCGGGGGCTCGGGGTGGAGTTGCGGCAGCTGTTCCTGTTTGACGGCAAGGGGCCTGCGAGTGCGGAGGACATGGCGGAGGACGCGCTGATCGACGCCCTGAAGACGCTGTCTCCGCGGAAGAAGCTGCTCCTGCGCGGGCTGGTGAACGAGGTGGTGAATTTTCCGGACCGTTGAGCGGTCGGGCGCGCCGTGAACCCCTTGTCGCGCCCGGCGATAGAGAGTAAAGTCCGGTCCCTACGGGGCGTAGCGCAGCCTGGCTAGCGCGCTTGCTTGGGGTGCAAGAGGTCGCAGGTTCAAATCCTGTCGCCCCGATGGAAGTGAAGTCATGGGAGTGAGGACGGGCGGCCCGGCGAGGCGGCGGTTCGGGCGTGATGCCGGAAACGTACGGGGTGCGGGGATGAGCGGAGCGGCGGGCGTGGGACTTCTGAGGTCGGCGGCGATCGTGGCGGCTGCGGCCTGGGGGATCCTGGGCGCCGCCTGCGGGGACAGGGATGCCGGTCCGTCGACGCCGCCGCCGTCGGGTGCCCCTTCTGGAACGGCCGGGACTCCGTCGGGAGGGGTTCCCGCGGGCGGCGGGGGCGGGGGAGAGACGGCGCCGCGGGTGCGCACGAGCGCGCCGCCGCCGGTGGTCCGGCCGACGCTGGTCCGGAAACAGGGGCAGTACTTCGCGTGGTCGATGCCCGCGGGGTGGCAGTTCAACGAGACGGCCAACGGCGTGGACATCTACGCGCCGGACCAGAAATCCGGCGCGGGGGTGGCGGTGGTGTTCAATTACCCCGGGTCGACCACGCCGGAGCAGATCATCGACCAGGTCACCGAACTGGCGGGGATTCGCGACCCGCGGACCGTGAACGAGCAACGGCTGCCCGATGTGCCGGGTTACGGCGGCATTCCCTGGACGGTCGCGGAGCGGGATTTCCGCTACACGTACGACGGGCTGAAGGCGCGGCGCAAGGCCACCGCGGCGGTCCAGTCCTACGGGAACGGATTCCACGCCGCCATGAGCTACTACGCCTGCGACGCCGCGGGGTGGAAGGACAAGTCCACCTGGCTGGTCGCGATCGTGAATTCCATCGTCGTGACCAATCCGCGCCAGCTCGCCGGCCTCGACAAGGTCACCCTGCCGAAGAACAACCCGATGGATCACAGCGCCCTCTCGTCCTACTGGCGGGACAAGGGGCTCTCCGAGGACCGGATCTTCCAGGGGCAGCGCGAGGGCATGATGGGGTACGAGGAGATGAAGTCGCGCGACACCGGGACGCTGTACCAGATGCCGCTCGAGACGTACGACGCGACGCGCGGCGGGTACCGGAACCCCGACAACCCGGCCGAGATGCTGGTGAAGCCCGGGGAGTAGCCGCGCGGCGCCGGGATACAATCGGCCCCGGCCATGCTCCGCACCTTCCTCCTCTCGCTCCGCGACTCCGGCCGGGTGAAACTCCCCCCGCCCGGCGGTCTGGACGCGTCCCGGATCGCCGACGCCGCCGGCGTCCTCCGCGACATGGACCACGCGGCGCGCGCCCTGGCCCCCGGCGAACCCCCCGCGTGGGACAACGACACCGCGGCCTGGGCCGCCGTGACGCTCTTCCGCGCCTGCCAGGCGTTCGTCCACCGTGAACTCGATCCCCCGCAGGTCGAAGCGCTCCTGGCGGAGCCCCCGCCCGCGGCGGAGCCTGCCTCGGCCGCCTGGTCCGCGGACCTGACGCTCCGCTGGCTCCCGGACCTCGTCGGGCTGGCCGCGGGGATCGCCTCGGACGACCCGCTCGTCGCGCGTCTTCACGCGCTGGGCCGCGCATGGCCGCTTTCGAGCGTCGGGATCCGTGCGCTCGCGGGAGTCGTGCCCGGCGTCGTGGCCGGGCATCCCTGTCTCCGGCGCCTCTATGTGGACCGGATCCTGGAGCGGCGCGACCTGGGCCGGCTGGCGGATCCGCGGGTGGCGGAAGAAGCGCGCGCCGTGCTGGGGGAGCACCCGGAGCTCTGCCCGGAGGCGGCGCGCGTGCTGTCCGCGGCGGGCGGATCCCGGAGTCCCGGAACGCCGATCGGGTAAGATGGCGGCGACCCGGCGGGCCTCCGCACGAAGGAGGCGGCGGCGGGAATCGATCCCTCGGGGAGCCATCGGGATGAAATGGGCCGCGATCGTGGCGTGGACGGCGGTGGGGATCGCGCTCGCGGTCCGGTCGCGCGGGGCGGACGCGGAGGAGCCCGCGACGGCGGCGTGGACGCTCGAAACCGCGCAGGGCTCCATCTTCCACGGCTCGTCCGCGGGCGACGCCGCCATCGTGCTCCTCACCCCGGACGGCGAACGCCGCATTCCGCTCGCGGGGCTCCGGCAGGCACGGATCTCGGCGATGCGACCGGACGCCGCGGCGCGGCTCGACGCCGACGT
>JABWAY010000346.1 GCA_013360825.1 Candidatus Brocadiia bacterium
CCTCCAGCGCGGCCTCGATCCGCGCCAGCTCCTCGCCCGGTCGCTCCCACCAGTCGGTGCACCAGACCCGGTGGAGCCGCCAACCCAAGTCGTGCAGGATAGCCTGGCGCAGCACCTCGCGGTCGCGGGCGGTGCCGGCCTGATGGTAGCTGGCGCCGTCGCACTCAAGGCCGAGGAGGTAACGGTCAGGCTGGTCGGGGTCGAGCACCGCCAGGTCAACCCGGTAGCCCGAGCAGCCGACCTCGTGGTGGACCGTCCAGCCGCGCTCGCCGAGCGCCTGGGCGATCTGCCGTTCGAAGGTCGAAGGGCCGGGGCTGCCGGCGGTGAGCTGCCGTTCGGCCAACGCCGCCGGTCCGCGCTCGGCGTAGTCCAGAAACGACTTCAGATCGGCCACGCCACCGCGGCCCCGCACCCGAGCGAGGTCGATCTGGTGGGAGGCTAGCGAGCTGAAGACCACCACCTCCTGCCGTGCCCTGGTGATGGCGACATTGAGCCGGCGCTGCCCGCCTTCGCGGTTGAGCGGCCCGAAGTTCATGGAGAGGTGGCCCTGGACATCGGGGCCGTAACCCAGCGAGAACAGGATGACGTCGCGCTCATCGCCTTGGACGCTCTCAAGGTTCTTGACGAACACCGGCTCCGCGGCGGCGGTCTCAAACCACGCTTCCATCAGCGGGTTCTGACGTCGGGCGACCTCCAGCAAATCTTCTATCAGCCGCTGCTGGCTGAGATTGAAGGTGACCACGCCGAGGCTGCGGTGCGCCCCCGGTGCGCTCAGGCGGCGGGTCGACGGTCAGGACGGCATGGAGCGTCGCCATCGGTTCCGGGCGTTCGAAGGGAGAGCGGCCGCAGAGAAGGAGATAGAGGACCGAGCCGAGGGCGAAGACGTCGGTCCGGCCCCCGATCTTCTCGGGATCGCCGTCGACCTGTTCCGGGGCCATGAAGTTCGGGGTTCCCATGATCGTCCCCGCGACGGTCAGGTTCTTCGGGTCGCGCTGATTCCGCGCGAGGCCGAAGTCGGTCAGGACCGCCCGGCCGTCCTCCGCGACCAGGACGTTCGAGGGCTTGACGTCCCTGTGGATGACGCCGTGGACGTGCGCGTAGTCCAGGGCCGAGGCCAGGTCGCGGACGACCTCGACTTTCCGGCGGAGATCCATCGTGCGCGCGGCGCGGTCCAGGGAGGCCCCGCGCACGAACTCCATCGTGAAATACGCGCGCCCCGCCTCGAATCCGACCTCGTAGACCTGCACGATGTTCGGGTGGCGGAGCTGCGCCACCGCCTGCGCCTCCCGCCGGAGCCGCTCCACTTCGCTGGGCCCCGCCTCGGGGTCGGTCAGCGTCTTGAGCGCGACCTCGCGCTTGAGCGACACGTCCCGCGCGAGCCAGACCACCCCCATGCCGCCGCGCCCGAGCTCGCGGAGCAGAAGGTACTTCCCGAACGGGCGCTGGTCGGAGGAGGAGGGCACAGGCGGAATCCTAACCGCAGGACGCCGGCCCGCACGCTACACTTGGCCCCGCACCGATCCCCACACCCTCCGGAGAACACCATGAGACGTCTTTCCGCGCTGTGTCTGGCCGCCGCCGCGCTTTCGGCGTGCGACAAGGTCAAGGACATCCCGAATCCGCTCGCCGACAAGCCGGGTTCGGGCGCGCCGTCCGGCTCCGGTTTCGGGCGCAACGACCTCGACGCGTTCACGGCGGCGATGAAGTCCCAGGACTGGCAGAAGCTGTACGGGCTGCTGTCGGTCGAGTATCAGCAGCAGCAGGAGGCGGAGGCGCGGCGGATCCAGGGAGCGCTCGCCTCCTCGAATCCCTCGGAGAAGTCCGCGGCGGAAGCCGAGCTGAAGGCGCTCGGGCTGGAGCCGTCGGAGTTCGTCTCGGGAGATCCGAAGTCCCTCGGGATGCGGCTGGCGGGCGCGAAGGCGTCGCGGGCAAAGTGGCCGACGGACATCCGGGAGACGAAGAGCATCAAGGCGGACGAGTCGAAGGCGGAGGTCGTCTACGTCGACTCGGCGGGGACGGAGGGGACGCTGCGGTTCACGAAACAGAACGGGGTCTGGCGGATCGTGCCCTGAGCCCGGCGACGGGGCGGGCGTCCAGGTCCACAGCGCCGCTCCCCCCGGAACGGGGAGGGCCGCGATTGTTGCTCCCGCACCCCCGGCCGCCGATTACACTCTCCGCCCAGCCATGACAGGCACCGACCCCAAACCCGAAGGCGCGTACCCGGTCTACCGGCTCGCCCTCGTCAGCTTCCTGGGGCTGTTCTTCCAGATGCTCGTGATCCGCTGGCTGTCCGGCGAGTGCCGCGTGTACGGGTACTACGCGAACCTCCCGCTGATCACCGCGTTCTTCGGCCTGGGACTCGGTTGCCTTCTCGCGAACCGCGCCGTCCGCCTCATGCCGGCGTTCGCCCCCCTCGCCCTCCTTTTCGGTTTCCTGGCGACCACCTCCTACTACCGTGAGTTCGCCCTCGTGGGGTGGACCTCCGAGCAGCCCTGGCCGAAGGAAGTCCTTTTCGGGGCCTGGGCCGCGGTGAAATGGTACGGCACGTTCCTCTTCCTCCTCCTCCTCGCCGGGGCCTGCTTCGTCCCCCTCGGACAGGAGCTCGGACGGTCGTTTCACCTGTTCCGCAGGCCGCTCAACGCCTACGCCGTGAACCTCGCCGGCTCCGTCGTGGGCGTGTGGGGATTCGCCCTCGTCTGCTGGGTCGTGCCGTCGTCGGTCGCCTGGTTCGCCATCGCGCTCGTCGGGGCCCTCCTGCTCGACCGCGGCCGCACCCGGATCGTGAGCGCCCTCTGCGCCCTGATCCTGGTCGGCATCGTCTGGCAGGCGGATCGCGACCTCATCTGGTCCCCGTACTACAAGATCCGGAAGAGCGACGTCGTCTTCACGGACGACGCCGGAAAGCAGGAGAAGGTCGGCGTCAACGTCGAGGTCAACAACGACTACTACCAGCGGATGCTCAACCTGCGCCCCGAGGTCGCCAACCGGTTTCCGAAACTGCGCGAGGCGGCGTCGTACTACAACCGGCCTTACATGTTCTGCCGGCCGAAGAGCGTGCTCATCGTCGGCGCCGGGTCGGGAAACGACGTCGCGGCGGCGCTGCGGCACGGGGTCGAACGGATCGACGCGGTGGACATCGACCCCAAGATCGTCGAACTCGGCCGCCTCCACCACCCGGAACGCCCCTACGACCGTCCGGAGGTCCGGCTGATCGTCAACGACGCCCGCTCCTTCCTCAAGCAGACGGACCGCAAGTACGACCTGATCGTCTTCGGCCTCCTCGACTCCCATACCCTCGTCAGCGGCCTCGGGCGCCTCCGCCTCGACAACTACGTCTACACCGAGGAGTCGATCCGCGAGGCCGCCTCCCGCCTCAACCCGGGAGGCGTCGTCTACCTCGGCTTCACCGTCTACCGCGACTGGGTCTTCTTCCGCTTCGAAACGCTCTTCGAAAACGTGTTCGGCGACAAGTGCCTGGTCGGCGGGGAGCTGTACGACGGCGCGGGACTGTTCATCGGAGGCGACGGCATCCACGCCTGGCGCGAGCTCGCCCCGCGCATGTGGCGCCCGCCCGTCAGCAGCCGCCGGGACGTTTACGTGGAGGCGCCCACCGACGACTGGCCGTTTCTCTACATGGAAAAGCGGACGGTCCCGAAGGAGTACATCGTCATGCTGACGGTGCTCCTCGGCGCCTTTTTCGTCGCCGGGCGCGCCTCGCTGCGCCGCGGGGCCGCCTGGGATTTCCAGATGCTGTTTCTCGGCGCCGGGTTCCTCCTCGTCGAAGTCCGCGGGATCGCCGCGCTCGCGCTGGCGTTCGGCGCGACGTGGATCGTGATGGCGGTGGTGATCACGCTGATCCTGACCATGGCCCTCGTCGGCAACGTGATCGCGCAGCGGTGGACCCGGCCGAACATCCCGCTCATGTTCGGGCTCCTCGCGGCGGCGATCCTGCTGAGCTGGGCGATCCCGTCGTCCACCCTGCTCGGCCTCCACCCCGTCGCCCGGGGCCTGATCGGCGGCGTGCTGGTGTCGCTCCCCATGGCGTTCTCGGGCGTCATCTTCTCGTCGCGCCTCCGCGACCACCCGGACCCGGAGGGCGCCCTCGGCTCCAACCTCCTCGGCGCCGTCGCCGGCGGCGTCTCGGAGTACGCCTCCACGCTCACGGGGATCCGGGCGCTGTCCCTGATCGCGCTCGCGTTCTACGCCTTCGCGTTCCTGGCCTGGAGAAAGACCCGGCGCTGAGCCGGCCGCGGCCCCGCCGCGCCGCCCACCCC
>JABWAY010000347.1 GCA_013360825.1 Candidatus Brocadiia bacterium
GCCTGAGCTCGGGCGCCGAGCACGGAATCTCCTCGCCCCGCCGCAGCCGCACGGCGCCTCCCGACACCAGCCCGGCCAGCCGCTCGCCGGCCCGTGCCAGGCGGCGGCGCGCGCGGTATTCGCAGAGGCGGGCGAAGAGCGTCCCGACGACGACGGCGCAGGAGGCGTCGAAGAAGAGCGCCGTGTTTTCGAGAAGTCCCTCGACGGAGAGCGCGAAGGTCCCGAGGGCGGCCGCGCCGGTCAGGAGGTCGGCGGTGACGCGGCGGCGCGCCACGGACCAGAGGGCGTTCGCGAGAATGGGGAGACCGCCGTAGAGGAGGACCGGGAGTGTGAAAAAAAACATCAGGGCGCGGAGCGTGGGCGTATCGGCGCCGGGGCGGAGCATTTCCGACCGCAGCATGAAGGAGAGGACGGCGACGGCGAGCGAGAGAGTCGCGGACACGCCGAGGCGCACGGCGAGCGAAATCTCCCAGGACCGGGAGAAGCCCCCCGCGCGGGCCCAGGCGTCCCTCACGGTCCCGGCGCGGAATCCGTACCGCCGGAGGATCGCGAGGAGGTCCTCTTCCGACGTCTTCTCCGGATCGTAATAGGCCCGCCCGCGTCCGGTCTCGCCGATCACGTGGGCGTCGGTCGCCCCGCCGACGGATTTCAGGATCTCCTCGACCGCGGCGGCGCACCCGCCCGTCCAGAATCCCTCGACCTCGAAAAACATCGGCTCCGCGTCCGGGTCGGGAGGGGCGACCGGGGGACGCTTCCGGCGCTGGAAGGCGCGGCGAAGCCGCCCCTCCACGCCGTCCTGCGCCGCCTCGCCCGCGACGCGCGCGCACGCGCGCGAGCAGTGGACCTGGGCGTCCGAGCAGGGCGCGCCACAGAGGCGGCATCGCGATTCCATCCGGGGATTATGCCGTTCCCGCGCGGTGGCCGGTACTCCGATTCCCGGCGCACCGGCGCCGCCGCTCCGCGAATGAGTGAAAAAATCGGCCCGCCGCCGTAAAGTGCCGCCCCATGAGCGAGAAAAAACTGAGCGACTACGAAACGTACATCCGGACCGAAGAACTGCTCGCGCTGCAGAAAACCCCGGACCAGATGGCCAACCCCGACGAACTCCTCTTCCAGTCCATCCACCAGACCATGGAAATCTGGCTCAAGGTCGCGCTCTTCGAGGTCGAACGCGTCTCCGGGATGATCGACCGCGATGAACTCGACAGCGCGGATCACTACCTGCGCCGTGTCGCCATGATCTACCGCCACATCACCGCGTCGCTCGCCATCATGGAAACCATGCCCCCCGCCGATTACCACGTCATCCGGCTCAGCATGCTCGGGTCGGGAAGCGGGCAGGAATCTCCCGGCTTCAACGCGACCCTCGAGCGCCTCCCCCAGATCTGGCCGAACGTCACCGCCCTTCTCGAGCGCCGGAAGGCGACGATCGACGCCGTCTACCGGGAGCCGAAGAAGGCGTGGGATCTCTGGATGTTCCTGCAGGCCCTGATCGAGGTGGACGAGGCGTTCCAGTCCTGGCGCTACCATCATTTCCACCTGGTCCGCCGCGTGATCGGCGACGAAGTGAAGTCCCTGAAGGGTGTCCCGGCCGCCTCGCTCGCGGCCACGGTGATCGAGAAGGTGTTTCCGCCGCTCTGGAAGGCGGTCAACGACCTGACGCGGGCCGTCAGCCCGCAATACGGGTAACCGGGGGAACCGATGGCCGATCCGCTTCTGAAATGGCGCCGGGAATTCCCGATCCTCGCCGACTCCGTCTACATGATCTCGAATTCGCTCGGCGCGATGCCGCGCGGGGTCTACGCGGAGCTGAAGGAATTCGCGGATCTGTGGGCGACGAAGGGCGTGCTGGCGTGGGACGAGTGGGTGCCGATGGTCCGGAGCACCGCGGACATGGTCGGCGCGATCGTCAATGCGCCCCCGGGCACGATGATCATGCACCAGAACGTCTCGGTGCTGCAGCACGTGCTGATTTCGTGCTTCGACTTCCGGGGACGGCGGAACGGGGTCGTCTACAGCGACCTGGAGTTCCCGACGGTGCACTACAACTGGAAGGCGCGGGAGGCGGACGGCGCCCGGGTGACGATCGTGAAGTCGCCGGACGGAGTCCACCTGCCGACGGAGCTGATGCTGGACGCGATCGACGAGCGGACGCTGGTGGTGCCGATCTCGTACGTGCTGTTCCGGAGCGCGTACATCCAGGACGCGAAGGCGATCATCCGGCGCGCCCACCAGGTCGGCGCGGTCGTCGTGCTGGATGCCTACCAGGCGGTCGGGACGATCCCCGTCGACGTCCAGGACCTGGATGTCGACTTCATGGTGGGCGGGAGCGTGAAGTGGCTGTGCGGGGGGCCCGGCGCCGGGTATCTCTACGTGCGGAAGGACCTGGTCCGGAAATACAGGCCGAAGTCGTGCGGGTGGTTCAGCCACCGGAAGCCGTTCGCGTTCGACATGGGGCCGATCGACTACGCGGACGACGTGATGCGGTTCATGGGCGGGTCGCCCGGGGTCCCGGCGCTGTATTCCGCGCGCGCCGGGTACCGGATCATCCGCAGGGTGGGGGTGAAGGCGATCCGCGCGCGGTCGCAGCGGATGACGGCCCGGATCGTCGAGCGCGCGCAGGAACTCGGGCTCACGGTGAATACGCCGCTGGACCCCGCGCTCCGCGCGGGGACGGTGAGCGTGGACTTCCCGGGCGCCGAAAAGGCGTGCGAGGGGCTGATCCGGCAGAAGTTCATCGTCGACTACCGCCCGAAGGCGGGGATCCGGATCTCGCCGCACTTCTACAACACGGACGACGAGATCGAGGCCATCATGGACGCGATCGCGCGCCTGCGGCGCCGCCGGCGGTGAGTCCCGGGGCGGGCCGGGCGGACCGGCGCCGCCCGGGGGACGGTCAGGGCTTCGTTTTCGTGGCGACCAGCGCGTCGTAAGCCGCCTTGATCCGCGCCCGGTAGACCTCGGTCGCGCGCGCCACCTTCTCGCGGTAGTTCGTCGTGCCGAGTTCGACCGCGCTCTGGTACTGGCCCTTGAGGACCGTGACGCCCTCGTCGTGCGCCGTCTTCGCCCGGACGCAGGCGGCTCCGTACTCGGCCTTCGCGTCGACGAGCAGTTTCCTGTACTCCTGGTCCGTCCGCCCCTGCTCCTCCTTGGTCCCCGACTTCTTGATCTCGAGGCACTTCGCCCTGTACTCCTGCTCCCCACGCTTCACGATCTCGTTGTAGACCATCCGCGCGGCGAGCACGGACTCGTCGTAGGACTTCCGGAACTCGGATGCGCCCTCCACCCACGCCTCGCGCACCGCTTCCATCCCGTAGGCGTACTCGAGCTTCGCCTCCCGCACCTCCTGCGTGTACTCGTCCGCGGCCGCGGCGATTTCGGCGGCGTAGACCTGCTTCGGGGTCTGTTCCTGCGCACGGGCGACGGTGGTGACGACGGCGAGGACGGCAAGGGACCGGAGAGCTGCGTTCATGGGATCCTCCTATCGGCGCGTGACCGGGAGTCTATCACGAACTGGCGGGGGCCTGGCCTTCCAGTCGGACGAGGATGTCGCGCTGGGCGACGACCTTTCCGTTGATCTCGAGCTGGATGGAGAGGAACCCCGCGCGCGCGACCGGGAACTGGCGCAGCTCGGCGACGACCTCCCCGAGGCCGACGTTCTCGACCTTGAACTTGCCGGGAGGGGTCGCGGGGGCCGCGTCCTTGCCTTCCGTGTCCTTGAAGACGTACCGGAACTCGTGCTCTCCGGGTTCGGCATTGATTTCCGCCACGATCGCCAGCTGCCCGTGCCGCGCGGGGAGGCTGCGGACGGAGATGCTCGAGAAGATTCCGAGCAGATTCAGCTTGTTCGACGTCCGGACCGCCGCGTCGCACGCAATCAGGTAGTTGACCTTCATGACCCCTCCGCGATTCGCTCCCCGCCTTCGCCGCCGGGGAAAGTCCCGTGGGTCGAAGCGGTCGGCACTGGCGTCATCCAGATGGCGGCGGACGGACTCGAACCGTCGACCCAGGGCTTATGAATCCCTTGCTCTACCAGCTGAGCTACGCCGCCGTGGGCCGCCTAAGAAACCGGGGAACCGGCGGGGCGTCAAGCGGAATGAGCACGGGGTCAGCGCGCGCCGGGCGGGACGGTGCGTCCGTCGGTGGCGCCGCGGGTGACCTGGAGCATCCGGATGCGGGTGAGCTGGCGCGTGCAATAGGCGACATCGCACGTGTCTCCCGACGCCGGGGCGAGCTCGAGCGCGCGGGCCGCGGCGGAGAGCGCCGCGTCCA
>JABWAY010000348.1 GCA_013360825.1 Candidatus Brocadiia bacterium
CGCCGCGGTGACGCAGGCCGAGGGCGCACTGACCCGCGCGCAGGGGTCGGTCTACCTCACCCGGGCGCTCCGCGTCACCCCGGCCGGGTCCGCGGGGGCGCACAGCGCCGCCTCGCTGATCGCCGACCGGCGCCGCGAGATCCAGGGTCATGAGCGTTCGCTTCGCGATGAATCCCTCCCCGAGTCTCAGCGGAGGGCACTGACGGAGGTCACGATTCCGCGGCTCCGCGAGGAGATCGGGGCGATCGAAGCGGCGGTGGCGACGGCCTCGGAGCGTGAGGCGACGGCGCGCACCGCCGCGGTGGCGGCGCGGGACGCGGCCCGGGTGCATTTGAACGGGCTCCCCGCGGCGGATCCGGTCCGCCAGACGAACCTCTGGGAGGAGTTCCGCGGGCTCTACGCGGGCGCCGTGGAAGCTCTCCCGGCCGCTGAGCGCAGAGACCTGCCCGCGGTGGAGGCACGGCGGACGGAAGCCGGCGTCGCCGCGGCCGGGCGGGGGGTGAACCTGCTGCGTGAGCGGGTCGCCGCCCTCGGCACGTCGCGGGCGGAGGTCCGCCGGGAAATGCAGGAGACACTCGCCGCGCTGCGCCGGGACGAGGCAGACCTGCGGCAGCTCGGACAGCGCATCGTCAACGTCCGGATCGCGGCACTGGTCGCGGCCGAGGGAGCGCTCGAGTCCCTCGGCGTCCGCCCGCAGGACGAAGTGACCGCCGCGATCGGGCGGCTCAAGGACCAGCTTCAGAAGGCCCAGGGGATTCTTGCAGCGGCCGACGAGTGCACGCGCTCGCTCGACGACATCCTCCGGCACGACCCTCTCGAGGTGCGCAAGAAGCTCGTCGCGCAACTGCAGGAACGGATGGGCGTGGCCGGGGAAACGCTGTCGGTCCTCGGAAGCGGCGCCGAAGCGATCGAGGCGATCCGGGCGTTCTCGAACGACATCGGAAACGAGCGGACCGCCCTGCGGGCCGTCTCGACCCTGCTGGACTTCTCCGCCAACGCCGGCGAGACCGTCCCGGTGCTCGGCGCCGTCCTCGCGCCCATGATGAAGATCTACGGCATGACGGCGGGCGCCGCGGGAGAGGCCGCCATCGCGATCCAGGACCACCTCATCGAGCAGAACATCCGCACGCTCTTCGACCGCCCGCGCCCGGAACAGCACCTCTATACGCTCCGCGAGGTCGCCGCCTCCTGCTCGCTCTTCAGCGAAGACGCCCACCAGCGGATCACGACGATGCTCCAGGTCCGCCGGCTGATCGCCCTCGCCGGTGCGGACACCGCGTCCGAGGCGCGCGACGGACGCTGATCCCGACCGATGTGACCGCCCCCGGACGGCGATCGCGCGCCGTCCGGGGGCGAAGTTCCGGTCTCAGTCCTTTACCGTCGCAGTCCCCTCCCAGTACGCCCGGTAGCGGGGCCAGACGAATCGCGCGAGGTCGCGCCCGAGCTTGAGCCCGTCCTCGTTATCCGCCCGGATGTGGTATCCGCCGAGCATGCGGGACTCCGCGGCCATCTCCGCGACCGCCGAGAAGGTCGGCAGGGCGAGTTCGACCTCCGCGGTCGGAGCGACATCCTTCGCCGGCACTCCCTCGACCGCCTGCATCTCAAACGTGGTGCAGCCCGTCTCGGTCAGCTCGCCTGCGACCTTCTTCGCCACGAACTTGAAGTCGTCGCTTCCCGTGAACAGCTCCAGGATTTTCGCCGACGCGCCGCTCACCGTCGCGTGCCCCGACGGATACCCCGGAAACGGCGGCGTCACAAACGAGTCAGGGGAATACGGGTGCCACTCCTCCGCGGGGATCGTCTTGAACCCCTGGCACGGGCCCGCGTATCCCTTCACGGTTTTCCCTGCGTAGAACCACCGCACGTACCAGTACGGGCGCGAGGAGTCAAAGCGGTATTTTTCCTCCCAGCAGGCGATGAACGCGTCGAACGCCACGGCGGAGACGGCGAAGAACAGTTTCACGTCCTGCTCGAGGTTGTGCCGGTCGCGCCGGGAGACGTCCTGTGCGAACCGGAGCCAGTGTCCGGACTGACCCGTGGAGCGCGGGCCGTCGCGCATGAACTCGACGATGGCTTTCTGCCGGATGGACAGGGTGGCGTTGGCCTCGATGCACTCGTCGACTTCCTTCTTCATCTGGGGAGAGTCGGCGCGGGGAGGTCCGGGGAGCTTGAACTGGTCGGAGCTGTCCAGGCCGACGGTTTTGACGTTTTTCCAGTGCGGGGTGAGCGCCGGGGGGAAGAACCTCCCGGGTCTGCCGTCGGGATGGGCGAAGGAGATGGGCATCCACCGGTCGGGGTCCTGTACTTCTCCCGGGGCCCGGGCGGGTTTGTATCCGGTCGTGTCCGAGTAAGGGGTGCCGTTCCCGCCGGGGTCATTTCCCGACTGGTTGGCCCCGTCGGTCCGGCGGTAGTCCAGGATCGCGCCGGCGACGGCGTTCCCGACGCCGACCGGCGTGGAGGGGTCGGTGGAGCGGTCGTCCAGATTCAGCCCGTTTTTCCGGGCGACCTCGCGGACCCAGTCCAGGTCCTCCGGGAAGAGATTCTCGAGGCACCGGACGATGGCGACGGCGATCGCCTTTTCCCTGTTCGCGTCGGTCCGCTCGGCGGTCGGGCGCCGGAGTTTTCCCCCGAAGCGCGTGCCGACGGCTTTCTCGTCGTAGCACGCCCACGCGTCGAACATCGCGGTGCAGGGGATGACCATTTCGCGCGAGATGATGGTCGGCTTGGCGCCGACCCGGTCGACGCGGCGGGCGGAGGCCTCGAGAATGATGTCGAGCCACCGGTAGGCGGCGGACGGGGCCGTGTGGGGTCGCGCGTGCACCGGCCAGTCGGCCGTCTCGCCGCTGCCATCCGGTGGCTGGTCGGGGTCAGGGCTTCCCGTGCATCCGGTGAAAAGACAGGGAGAGATGGTGACGGCCGCGGAGAGAATGGCGGCGAACAGGGGTCTGATCTGGCGCATAATTCCTCCACATGAATCCGATGTGTGCATCGTGTTTTCCTAACTACGAATGACACATCGTACGGAGGGGATCGAGCGGGATCCAGCGAATATTGCAGAATTCAGCTATGAGATTCTCGCTGGTCCCGGGGCCTTGAAAGAACCATGGCCAGGATGCCCTGGATCGATCGTTCGCTATTTACTATTTCTTAAATAGTCTTTTCACGATCTTCAACGCAGCCGCTCAGCCAATTTCCTCGCCCCCGCATGCCCCGGCCGGGCCTTCAGCGCCCTGCCCACAAGCCCCCGGGCCCGCTCGATCGATGCGGTGTCGCCACGGGCCACCAGAAGCTCCGCCAGGTCCACACAGAGATCCGCACTTTCCCCCGCCAGCAACCCCGCCTCCAGCTCGTGCACCGCTCCTCCTTCGTCCCCACGCCCGAGCATCCACCGCGCCAGATTCCGGCGCGCCGGGACATATCGCGGCGCCACACGGACCGCTTCGCGGAACTCGGACTCCGCCGCGGAATCCCCCCGCGACGCGAGCCAGACGCCGGCGTTGTTGTGCGCTTCCGGGTACCCCGGCCAGAGCGCCCGCGCCCGGTCCCAGAACACCTGCTGCGCGGGCTCGCTGGTAAGGGCCAGAAGCGACCCGTTCCGGTACGCGCGCACGGCCTCGACCCTGCGCGCCCCCTCCCCGAACGGCCAGAGTCCGCCGGGGGTCCCCTCCCCCGCCGCCGGCGCCGCCGGGAGGCGTCCCTCCGGGGCGAGCCTGCGCACCTTGTCGGCATTCGGTCCTTCGCGTCGCACGAAGACGACCGCGCACCCGTCGCGCCACGCCAGACCCCAGCGCGGATTCTCCAGGAGATCCCCGATCAGGGGGCGCGTGTCCGAGGACTGGTGCATCAGCACCGCGATCTCGATTCCGTACCGCTCGGCGTACCCATCGAACGGATCGACCAGCCGCGTCACCCGGTCGTACTCCGCGAGGTTCTCGAGGTTCCAGTCTCCTTCGGAGGTGGTGCACGGGAGAGACTTCGGGGCGAAGCGAAACGCGTAGTAACTTCCGGCGTCCCAGTTCGCGAACGCGTGCCCCTCGAGCCCTTCGCGCTCGATGAAGTCGCAGGCTTCCACCGGAATGGTCAGGCGCGAGACGCCGAAGCCGGCGCGCCGGCTCGAGCGTTCGGTGACGGCCCAGAGGTCGGAGACAGAGAGGGCGGCAAGGACGGCGAGGGCGCCCAGCCCGGCACGCAGCGCGGTGCGCATCACTCGCCCGCCTTCGCGATCACGCTCGCGGGCTCGAGCGCACACAGGCGGTCGGCATAGAG
>JABWAY010000349.1 GCA_013360825.1 Candidatus Brocadiia bacterium
CGGCGCCGCGGCGACGGGGTCGCGCGCCCGGCCGGGCTCAGGTCCGCCCGAGGGCGACATCGATCCCCGCGAGGACGAGGTCGAGCTTCCTGCGGGGGAGCTTCGCGACGCGTTCTGTGAGGAGGGCCCGATCGAGCGTCACGAGTTGAGAGACATTGGCGACGGAGTCCCTCGGCAGTCCCGTCAGGCGCGAGGGGAGGAGGACGTTTCCCGGGGCCTCACCCCACGCGAGGTTGCTGGTCAGGGAAACGCAGATCACAGTGGCGAGGAGGCTCCGGTTGAGTGCGTCGCCCTGGACGACGATTACCGGTCGCCGGAAACCGGGGCCCGACCCGGCCGGAGCGGGGAGGTCCGCCCACCAGACATCGCCCTGGGAGACTACCATTCCGAGCGCTTGAGCGTCCGGCGGGCGGCGGACGCCACGAACGGGTCGGATTGGGTGCGGATCCTTGTGCAGACGCGGTCCATGGCCTCGGTGACCTCGCCTTGCGTGTGACGTGCGAGGTACTCGCGGACGGCGTCGCTGAAGAGCCGACTGCGCGACTTTCCGGTGCGTTTCGCCAGTCGCTCGGCCTGGGCGAAGACGTCGTCGGGAATGGAGATCGCTGTTTTCATACCAGAAGTATAACCCGCGCCCTCCGGGGCGTTCAAGTCGACGGGACCGGAGGACTCACATCGCGCTACCCCGGCACCGGGAACGACCAGGTCACCCAGAGCGTGATCCCGTTGACCAGGGCGTGAAGCGTGATCCCCGGGATGAGGGAGCCGGACTCTTCGGTGATGAACGCGAGGACCAGCCCGAGCATGAAGATCGGGAGGGCGTGGAGGAGGTCGAGGTGGACGGCGGAGAAGATGGCGGCGGAGACGAGCATGGCGGGGAAGACGCCCCAGCGGAGGCGGAGGGCGCGGAAGAGAACGCCGCGGAAGAGGATTTCTTCGGCGATGGGGGCGACGACGGCGACGGCGAGGACGGCGAGGGCTTTGAGCGCCGGGTCCTGGATGGCGCGCATCGCCTGGACTGAGGCCTGGGGCGGGGCGAGGGGCTGGCCGAGGGCGAGGACCTGGAAGAGGACGGCGAGGATGATGAGTGAGATGCTGAGGGGGTAGGCCGCGAGCGGGAGGAGGACGAGGTGCGGGCGCCAGCGCGGGAGGCGGAGTCCGAGCGCGGCGACGGGCTTTCCGGGGCGGCGGCAGAGGAGCCACCAGGCGAGCGCGACGGTTGCGGCGGCGCTGCCGATGCTGAGCGCGAAGGAGAGCCAGAGCGACGGGGGGACGCCGGCCCAGCGGATCGGGTAGCCGACGAGCTGGAAGCCGACGATGAGGGGCGGGACGAGGAGAACGGGGAGCCATCCCCAGTCGGGTCGCTGCGGTGCGGGGGGCATTTCCGGCCGCACCCGATCCGGCCAGAGCAGGCGCGGCGCGAGGAGGAGAGTCGTGAAGAACGCCGCGCCGACCACCGCGAGCACGGTGAGCGGGAGGCCGAGGCCGGGGTCGAGGTCGGTCGGGGCGGGCGTCGCGGTCATGGGCCCGGGAATTCCCCGGCTATTCCTCCATCTCCGCGAGCTGCTGCTGGAGCGACTTGTTTTCCGGGAAGAGCGTCAGCGCGTCCTTGAGGGCGGCTTTGGCCTTCTCGGGCTTCCCGGTCCGCACGTAGACGCGCGCCAGGTTCGAGTAGGTCTCCGCGAAGCGCGGGTCGGCGTTCGAGCGGTTCTGCTGGGCGACCAGGGTTTCGAAGTCGCGGACGGCGTGCGGGAGCATCCCGAGCTGTTCGGGGTAGAAGGTGTAGGAGATGGCGCGCTCGAACCGCGGCTCCCAGTAGGTCGGGTTGATGTCGAGCGCCGCGCCGTACTCCTTCATGCAGAGTTCGCCGAGCCGCTCCATGTCGGCGTACGACTTGCTCGTCATCAGCTCGTCGACGTAGGCGCGCGCGAGGAGGTAGTGCGCCTGGGCGTTCCGGGGGTCGCGCTCGAGGAAGGCGCGGAGCGCCGCCTGGATCGCCCCCTGCGACTTGTCTTTGCGGACCTTCTCGAGAAACGCGGCGATCGCTTCCTGCGAATACCCCGCGGCGATGACCTGTTCGATGGCGGCGGCGAGTTCCTCGGCGGAGCTTCCCGGTTTTGTTTTCGCTGAGAGGGCGGGGTCGGGGGACGTGGCCGTGCCGGTGCCGCCGGAGGGCGCCGTCCCCTGTCCGCCGGCGATCTCCGCGGCGGCCCGGTGTTTCTCGAGCGCCTCGATCCGGCCGCGCAGCGCGGCCACCTCGGTTTCGAGTTTCGTGACGGTCTCGAGGCGGGGATCCGGGGCGGCGGCGACCGGATCCGCCGACTGCCGGTTCGCGAGCAGGGCCGCCGTCAGCCCCGCGCCGCCGAGAAGTCCGCACAGGAGAGAAACGACGGTCGCCTTCTGCATGTGTGTGCTCCGATGAAAGTCAGGGACGGACGAATTGCTGCCGGCCTCTCAGTGGTCCCCGGGGACGGGTTCCTTTCACCGGGTCTTCAGATACTCCAGCAGATCCCGCTTCTCGTCCGGCGACAGCCCCGTGCCGTAGTCGTGTCCCGCGCTGGAGTTCCCGGGGGCGGTCGTGTCGAGGACGTACGCGCCGGCGTCGGTGAACCCGAGCGCCACCCTGTCGTACTCCCGCGACCCGCGCCGCCAGGACTTCTCCCGGTCCGCCGGCGCAGTCAGGAGGTCCGCCAGCGTCCGGACCGACCCGTTGTGGAGGTACGGCGCTCGCGCCCACACGCCCGCCAGGTCCGCTGCCCAGTACTTTCCCGTGCTCCGGATCGCCGGCTCCCGCGCCGCATCCCACCCTTTCACGCGAACCCGCTTCAGGAACGCATTGAACCCCTCCGCCTGCCCCGCGGTGAACGCCCGCGCCCGCGCCGGGTCGGTCCCGACCTCCGGGACCGCGAACAGCCGCGCGTCGCTCTCCGGGCCGTCGTGGCAGCGCGCGCACGCCGCCTCGTAGTGCCCCTTCCCGCGCTCCGCCCGTTTCGCGTCGACCGGCCAGGGGTACTGCGGGGGGCGGATCGTCTCCGAGAGGTCGGTCTGGCGCCGCAGGACCGCGATGTCCACGATTGCCTCATTCCCCACCATCGGCGCGCCGAGGCCGACCGCCGCGAGGAAATTGCGGGCCATGGGTGAAGGGGTGTTTCCGTCCCAGTGCACCCAGCGGCGGCGTTCGACGTTCCAGACGATCCCGAATTTCACCGGCGCGGGCTCCTGCGGCACGCCGAGGAGCGACAGCGAGAGCAGGCCGAACGCGTCGTTCCGCCCCGGGCCGGACGGGGGAGGGCCGGAGGCGGGGAGGACGTCGGGGAGGTGGAGCGCCGCGCGCATGTTGTGGAGGAGGCGCAGGAGGGCGCGGGCGAGGTCGGGAAGGGGGACGGGGGAGTCGGTCCCCGGGAGGACGAGGTCGAGCTCCGCGGCGGTGAGGCGATGAAGCGTCCCCGCCGCCGCGCCACGGTTCGCGAACGGATCCTCCGCGACCGCCGCAGCAACCGCCGCGCCCTCCGACTCCAGCCGCGCGGCCATCGCGCGCGCCCCCTCGTCCCCCCGCAGCGCGCGCGCATACGCCGGCAGGAACCGCTTCATCCCCTCCGGGTCCGCCGTCTTCACCATCGCCACGACCACCGCGCCGAAGAACGCCTCTGCATCGAACGGCGCCGCCGTCCCGAGAATGAGCGTCGGAGTCCCGCCTCCCGCGGGGACGACTTCGCTCGCGTGGCAGGCCGCGCAGTTGATCCCGAGCGACGGGAGGCCCCCGAGGTGCGCGACCGGCCGGCGGCTGAACCCGATCGGGAGATCACCCGGCTTTCCCTCGACGGCGCCGAAATTGGCGAGGGTGGGGGAAGGGAAGAGTCCGGGTTCCGACTCCAGCCAGGCGCGGAAGACGGCCTCCGGAACGACTTCGGTGGACATGGAGCCGTTCAGGAAGAAGTCGCGGTCGGCCTCGGACCAGTCCGGGGTCTGCGAGGCGGGGACGAAGCGCCGGTGCCATTGGGAGGAGGTGTGAGGGGACTCGTCCTCGTAGGGGGAGGGAGAGCAGGAGGCGAGGGCGAGGAGGGAGGCGACGGCGAGGGCGGCGGCTGGGGCGCGGAGGGAGGGGGAAGGCATTAAGGGGGGATGTTACTTGAGTGCGGGGGAAATGGACGGGGAGGGCAAACGGAAAAGATGGGATGAGAAGGCCGGCCTCCGTTCGCGGTGTACCGTGAGGTCACCAGTATTGAATCGGGCTCGAAGCCCAGAAACGGAGG
>JABWAY010000350.1 GCA_013360825.1 Candidatus Brocadiia bacterium
CTCGGTCCCGCGGTCGATCGCGCGGGTCTCGGCGACGGGCGGGGTGATGGTCGGCGCGGGGACGGGCCGACGCGCCGTCGCGGATCCGTGCGCGCCGACGGGACGCTGCGCCAGGAGGAACACCGCCCCGACCCCGACGACGGAGAGGACGCCGAGGAGTCCGATGCCCATGAGGACGGCGGGGAGGAGGCAGCCCCCCCGATGGCGGCGGACGACCTGGGCCTGCGGCAGCATCTGGACGTTGTGCGGGACGGTCATGGCGGAGACTCCGTGAAACGGGACCACGGAGAGAGGTCGGCCGGCGACGGGCCCTTTCGGAAAATCCGGCTCCCGAGCCGGATTCTCAGCGCTTCGCCCGCAGGTACTGCCGGGGCCACGCCCCCTCGCCGCCGAGTTCCTTCGCCGCGTGGAGCCCCCAGTGCGGGTCGTCGAGCCAGGCGCGGGCCATGGCGACGAGGTCGGCCTGCCCCGAGGAGACGATCGTCTCGGCCTGGGCGGGGGTGGTGATGAGGCCGACGGCGATGACGGGCAACCCGGTGCGCCGGCGGATTTCGGCGGCGAACGGCGCCTGGTAGCCGGGCTTCGCTTCGATTTTCTGAAGCGGGGTCAGGCCGCCGCTGGAGACGTCGATGAAGTCGCAGCCGCGGGCCTTGAGTTCCAGGGCGAGGGCGGCGGTGGACTCGAGGTCCCAGCCGCCGGGAGCCCAGTCGGTGGCGGAGACGCGGACCCCGACGGGGAGGTCCGGGGCAGATTGACGCACCGCGTCAAAAACTTCCAGCGGGTAGAGCATCCGCCGCTCGCGGCTTCCGCCGTACCCGTCGGCGCGGAAATTCGAGAGCGGAGACAGGAACTGGTGGAGGAGGTAGCCGTGCGCCATGTGGAGCTCGATGGCGTCGAATCCCGCGCGGACCGCGCGGCGCGCCGCCCCCGCGAACGCGTCGCGGACCTCCTTCAGCCCTTCCGCGCTCAGCCCGCGGGGAGAGGGCCAGCCCGTGTCGTAGGGCAGCGGAGAGGGTGCGCACGGTTCCCAGCCGCCGGACCCGGGGGGGACGGCCTTCCCGCCGCGCCAGGGCACGTCCGTCGAAGCCTTCCGCCCCGCGTGCGCCAGCTGGATCCCGAGTTTCGCCGTCCCCTGGCGGCGGAAGAACGCGACGACCGGTTCGAGGGCGCGCTCGTGGGCGTCCCCCCAGAGCCCGAGGCAGGCGGGGGAGATCCGCCCGCGCGGCTCCACGCCGGTGGCTTCCACCCAGACCAGGCCCGCGCCCCCCAGCGCGAACTGCCCCAGATGGACCGGGTGCCAGTCCGTGGCCACGCCGTCCACCGCGCTGTACTGGCACATCGGGCTCACGACCAGGCGGTTGGGGAGCGTGAGCGAACGGAGGGTGAACGGGGTGAAGAGCTGCGGGGGCATGGAGCGGGATGGTAGACGCGCGGGACGCGGGTGACAACGGACGGATCCGGGCCTGAGGGGGCGGGAGGGGGACCGCGGGACTCATGGGAAGTTCATCCGGGGTTCATGCCGCCTTCACGCCGCGTGTGCGACGCTGCCGGCGTGAGTGCACGAGACCCCGGACCGCCTCCCACCCCCCAACCGGAGATGCCGCCATGTCCACCGAGCTCTACGCCCGCCATGTCAACGACCAGTGGGTCCGGCTCCTCCAGACGCTCGGGACCGACATGGACTACACGCGCTGCGAGGGGACCCGCCTGACGACGGCGGCGGGAAGAGAAGTCCTGGATTTCCTGTCCGGATACTGCGTCTACAACGTCGGTCACAACCATCCGCGCCTGGTCGCGGCGCTCCACGAGGAACTCGACCGGAAGGGTCCGACCATGCTGCAGAGCCATGTCCCCCCGCTCGCGGGGGAGCTGGCTGCCCGCCTGACCGAACTCTGCGGGAAACACCTCGTGCGCACGGTTTTCATGAGCACGGGCAGCGAGGGGGTGGAAACGGCGATCAAGTTCGCGCGGGCGCACACGCACAGGAGCGGGATCCTCCACGCGGACGGTGCGTTTCATGGTCTGACCTGCGGGGCCCTCTCCCTGATGGGGGGCGCCACCTGGCGCGCCGATTTCGAGCCGCTTCTCCCCGGGATCGAGAGCATCCCCTTCCTCGACGTCGTCGCCCTGGAGAAGAAACTCGCGACCGGCAGGTTCGCGGCGTTCATCGTGGAGCCGGTCCAGGGGGAGAACGGGATTCTCGTCCCGACCGCGGCGGACTGGCAGCGTGCGGCGGAGCTCTGCCGTCGACACGGGACCCTGCTGGTCATGGATGAGGTGCAGACCGGGATCGGACGCACCGGGAAATTCCTCGCCACGCATCACTTCGGCGTCGAGCCCGACATGGTCATTCTCGCCAAGGCGCTGAGCGGCGGGCTGATGCCGGTCAGCGCGGTCCTGATGCGGGACGAGATCTGCCGGAGCGTCTACTCCTCGATCGACCGGGCCCTGATCCACGCGTCGACGTTCGGGGAAAACACGCTCTCCATGCGGGCGGCGCTCACGGTGCTCGACATCCTCCGCGACGAGGACCTGTGCACCCGCGCGGAGCATTCCGGCGCGATGCTCCGGGAGGGCCTCCGTACCCTGGCCGGGAAGTACGAGATGGTGCAGGAGATCCGCGGCATCGGCCTCCTCAACGGCATCAAGTTCCGCCCGCCGTCCTCCCTCAGGCTCAAGCTCCTCTACGCGTCGTTCTCCCGCCTCCACCCGGCGATGTTCGGCCAGCTCATGATCCGGGAACTCCACCGGCACGAGGGAATCCTGACGCAGATCTGCGGAAACGACTTTCTCGTCGTGAAGGCCGCCCCGCCGCTGACCGCGTCCGAGGCCGAGATCGGGAGATTCCTGCAGGGGTTCGACCGGACGCTCGACCGGATCCACACCCGCATGGGATTCTGGGGACAGGGGCTCGCGCTGGCAGGGCGCGCCCTCAGACCCGCCTGAGACGGCGACCGCGACATTTCAGTTTTCCCCGGGTGTCCCGGGGCGCTACCATCCCCGCGGGGAGGGCGCCGCGCGCCTGCAGGTTGCCACGCGCGGGCAGCCCGCATCGCGGAGGGTCAGGGGAACCACCATGCCGGGACCTCCACTCGCCATCCTGTCGGCCGCCATCTCCGACTCCGGAGCCTGGCGCTGGTGGGCCGCCGAATTCCCCGCCACCGTCCAGATCGAATTCGACGGCGTCCAGCTCTGGCAACCCCCGCCCTCCTCCCGCGTCCCCCCGCCGTCGGCGATCGCGCTCCGGTTCCACAACGCCCGCTCGCTCAATTTCCTCACCCGCCGGGACGCCTGGACCCTGCCCGAGGACTGGCCCCGCCGCCTCGGCGAGGAAAGACTCCCCCCGCTCCCCGTCTGGCACACCGGCTTCCGCTTTAATGACCGCACCTGGCTCGCCACCATCCTGCGCGAGGCCGGCCACGTCGTCACGCGCCTCGGCGAGCGCGCCGAATCCCCCGCCGTCACCGCCGCCCCGGTCTTCCTCGCGTTCGGCGCCGGCGGCGCGGCCTGCATCGTCGCCGCGGAATCCCTCTCGCTCCACTCGTGGCACGGCGAACTCCGGCTCGACGAGGTCCCCGACCGGGAAGCCCGCTGGAGGGCCTACTGGAGGGAGTACTGGCAGAAGCGGGGGACGAAGGAGGCGCTGCCGCCCGACCCGACCGCCGAGAAGCAGATCCCGTCCGCGGAGCCCGCTAGCCGACTCCCAGCAGCTCCACCTCGAAGACCAGGGTCGCGTTCGGTGGAATGACGCCGCCGGCGCCGCGCGCGCCGTAGCCGAGCGCGGGCGGGATCGTCAGCTTGCGCTTCCCCCCGACCTTCATCGTCAGCACCCCCTCGTCCCAGCCGCGGATCACGCGCCCGAGCCCGATCTCGAACACGAACGGCTCGCCGCGGTCCTTCGAACTGTCGAACTTCGTTCCGTTCGTCAGCCAGCCGGTGTAGTGGACCGTCACGCGCTTCCCCGACTGGGGCGACGCCCCGGTGCCGGCGGCGAGGTCTTCGTACTGGAGTCCGGACGGGGTGGTGACGGCGTTGTCGGCCATGGGTGTGCTCCCGGTAGGGTTGAGGAGGGCAAGGGTCGCACAGGGAGCGGCGGAGGTGGAGGGAATTCCGGCTCTACTTTCCGCCGCGCCACCAGGGCGCGTCCGCCGGGGGGGCGCCGCCGGCCTCGCCGGCGAGGAGGGAATGGCGGACGAGGACGTGGGTGGCGCCGCCGGCGG
>JABWAY010000351.1 GCA_013360825.1 Candidatus Brocadiia bacterium
CATTGCTGATACAACCACCACCCATCCTAAAGTGGACGGAAGCCCAAGCAGAATCGGGTCAGGCGATTCGATTGCGTAATGCTACGCTTCCTGGTTTTGAATGAACATACATCTATGACACTATTTCATCCCTTATTTACCAAGGACGCTTGCGGGTCGCAAGAACGTATATTGTGATGAGGTAGATTACAACAATGACAGCAGGGATGACAACAAATCGCTGGTCAGGAAAGACAAACCAGGCGATAGTCACAAGAAAAGTACGGGCAAAGGCATGAAACTGACCAACCCAATGCCGGATCATCCATGAGAACGGCAGCCACATCAACCCGGCGAGGATTCCCACACTGAGAGGCAGTGAAGTGGGCTCGACCATGAAGAATGGAATGGCGATTGCGAACACAAGCCATGCCATTAGAATGCATTGAAAGAAAAGTTTGTCGAATTCGTTGTTATTACGGGTTTTTCCAATCAGATCTTCGCCGAGAAAGCGGGCGAGGAACAAACCGAGCCCGAAGATCATGCCTGTTGCGATGAACAGAATCCACGCGGCAAGCCCGACCGGCGCCAGCAGGACGTCCAGCGCCATCGCCGCCGCCAGACCCGTCTCCGCGGCCTCGAAGGCCAGCGCACGGTCGTCCCAGGCCGTCAATCCCGCACGCCCTGCGGCGAGTCGGAAGAGCGAGCTCAGGGCCTGCCGGCCGGACTCGCGCAGGATCGGATAGCGCTCCTCGGGCACCCCGCACGCCTGCCAGAACGGCCCCGCGGGCCCCGCCTCCGCCCCCCGTGGCACGATCAACCGCAGGCCTTCGTCCTTCGGATCCCAGTCCGCCCACCGACGGCTGCCGCGCCAGGTCGGAATCCCGGCGGCGGCGTCCCACGCGGAGGGGACGAGCCGGAATTTCTCCATCGCCCGGAAGCGCCCGACGACGGCGGCAGGGACATCGGCGGCGCGCCGGCGGGCGGCGAAGTCGTCGGCGCCCAGGAGAAGGGGGAGGGGAAGGCTCCCCGAGGGGACAGACCTGTCGGCGAGCACGCGGCGAGCGAGGTGAGACTCGCGGCGGAGGGACTGCAGTCCGGGGGCGGGGAGGCCGTTGATGGCGGCGAGCGCGGTGTAGGGGAGAGTGACCTTGCCCCGGGGGGATTGGGTTTCGACGACGAGGGTTTCGCCGTCGTCGGAGACGATCCGTCCGCGGACTTCGTCCTGATTGAGGAGGAGGACGAGGTCCTCGGAGAGGGCGGTGGAGGAGAGAGAGAGAAGTGGGAGGAGGGGGAGGAGGAGGGGGAAGAAGGGGCGGGGCATGGGGGGATTGTATGGGGGGAGGTTGGGATGGGAGTGAGGAAAGGCGAACGGAAAAGGGAAGGGCAAACGGAAAACGGAAAAGGGAAAGCGGAAAAGGGAAAGGGAATCGCGACTGTCCGGTAAGGAACGGGCGGCAGAAGGGTGGAGTGAATGGAGCGGGGGGCCTGTCGCGGGGAGTCGGAGGTGTTGTAACCGATTGACAGGCAACGGATTGCGATTGTGTCGTAGGTGGAACATGAGGCTTTCAAAATGAAAAAAGGAATTCCAGTTTGAAATGTGCCTCAAGCGATTCCACGCGCCCTCCGATAGACCCAGTACCTCTCTGACGTGCCGACCCTCTTGATGGAGTCACCCCCACTCATGGATATCCAGCGGGTGGATCCGCTGCACCCCACGCAGCGATCCCACCACCTGGCCTCCCAATCGCCGGATCCCCGGCCGATGGGACGCGATCAGGCCCCCACTTCCTCCACCGCCGCACGCAGACTCGAAGCCCTTCCGGTCGTCCGCCGCGCTCTGGTCGCCGAACTGCGACGGCATATCGAAAACGGAACCTACGAGACCCCCGAGAAACTCCAGGCCGCCCTCGAGTGCCTCCTCAACGACCTCCAATAGGCCGCCCCGGATCCCCCGGCCGCCCGATGACGGAGCCCGCATGCCCAACGTCGCACCCCCGCCCCTCTACGGGCTGATCTGCGGCCTCCTGGCCGGCGTGGCCGGGGACCTGGGCGCCGCCAGGGCCGAGTTGGAATCCGCGTGGGGACCCGTGCTGATCGCGAGCGATCCGCGGCCCTGGGAGGAATCGCGCTACTACGAGAAGGACATGGGGCCCGCCCTCCTCCGCCAGTTCCTCGGCTTCAAACGCCCCGTCCTCGTCCAGCAACTCCCCGCCCTCAAGCACCAGGCCGTCGCGCTCGAAGCGCGCCTCGCCCTCGGCGCCACGCGCCCCCGCCCCGTCAATATCGATCCCGGCATCCTCGACGCCTGCGCCCTCACGCTCGCCTCCACCAAACGCGCCGGTCACCGCAGCTGGATGGAGGGAGAGATCTGGGCAGACATCACGCTGATCTGGCAGAAGGGAGGATTCCTCCCGCTCCCCTGGACCTACGCCGATTTCCGCGACCCGCGCACGCTGGCGTTCCTGACCGCCTTCCGCCGCGCCATCCTCCCGGCGCTCAACCCGCAGGCAAAAAAATAACCGCTTCGCATCCCTGGGGAAGCGAAGCGGTTCAGTTCGGTCTCAGGTCGGGCGGTCTAGAACCGGCTCGGATCGCGCTCGTCGTAGTTCAGGAAGTGCCGGTCGATGAACCGGTGCATCTCATGAACGTCCTGGCGGAACGCCCACCAGTGGTGCTTGTTGTGCTCGGCTGAGAACGTGCAGCCGATGAGGGCCGCGGTCGTCACCAGCAGTCCGACGAGGAGCAGCTTCTTGAACATCCCGTTTCCTCCAAGCTGGGGCGTTGGCCCCCCCGTGTTGTCCTTCGTTTCGTCTGACGGCCGCCTATCCTAGGTTCCGGGGCAGGGAAGTCAAGAAAGTTTTGGACCCCCTCCGCCCCCTACTTCAGGTACTTCGCCAGGGCCTTCGCCGCCACCACATCCCCGTCGGTCCGGACGTCTTTCCAGACCTGCTTTGTCCCGATAAACCCTTCGAGATGGATGTCCCAGTCCCCCATGACCAGGTACATCCTGGGGATAAACGCACAGGGAAGCGACTTCTTCATCTGGGCCACCATGACCTCGTACTCCGGAAAGTCGTCCCGCGAGGTGTAGAGAAAGGGCGTCCGGTTGGCGATGCACTCGCTCACGATCCCGTACCCGGGCTTCGAGACCACCAGGTCGCACGACTTCACGAGGTCCTGGAACTGGACATGCACCACCTCCGGGACCCGCACGGCATTCGGCAGCTTCGGGATCGCCTGGTCCGTCGGGATCACGAAGAGGTACTGCGGGTTCCGCTCGATCCCGTCCAGCATGAACCCGGCGCCGTCCATCCCGCCGAACGCCAGCAGCACGACCTTCCGGTCGGTCCGCGGGATCCCGAGCGACTCGAACACATCCTCCCGCCGGGCCGTCGATTTCCGCGCGATCACGGGAATCGACTTCTGATTCCGGATCGACTTCGACTCTCCCGCGAACGGAAGGCGGAGCAGAAGATCGGCCTTCGCATAGGACGCCCGTGCCATCTGGGCGAGGGCCTTGAAGGGCTTCATCTCGTCGATGTAGGACTCGTAGATCCAGTCCCACGTGAAATTGGCGATCCCGACCGAGGGCACGCCCAGCATTTTCCCGACGTCGAACGCGAGCGGGGCGATGTCGCTGATGATCAGCGCGGGCGGGTGCTTCGCGGCGAAGGCCAGTTCCTGCTTCAGGACCTTCGGCGCGCGGTCGACCGCTTCCTCGCAGTTCCGGAGGGTCCGCAGCTTGTCGATGTTGAAGATCGTCCGCTGGACGACGCCGACGTCGACCTCGACGAACGAGTACTCGAACGGGGCGTGGACGTTCTTGGCGAAGATCCACCGGGGGGCGTTGGAGCGGATGTGGAAGTTCACCGTCGGGACGAGGGCGTGGAGGGCGTTCATGACGACGCAGGAGCGCGTCGCATGGCCCAATCCGTGCCCGCTGACGTAGTAATAGACGTTCTTGCGCGTCATCGGGTGCGGATTCTACGGGCGGGCGGGGGGTGAGGGGAAAAGAAAGCGGGAACGGGGTAGAATGCGCCGATGCGAAAGGGGCTGTTGATCGGATTTTTCGCGGGTGCGCTGGCGGCGGCGGTGATGTTCAAGCTGCTGGTCCGCACGGATGCGGCGGCGGACGCCGGTGGCGAGGCGAAGGCCGCAGGGGTGGAGCCGCGTCCGGGAGGCGCGGCCGGCCGC
>JABWAY010000352.1 GCA_013360825.1 Candidatus Brocadiia bacterium
GGTGTCCCGCGCCTGCGGCCCGGCCGCGAAGCCGCTCACCCGGGGCACGGTCGCCTCCTGGACGAAACGCGGCGCCCGGCTCTGCCGCCGGATCTACGCGGAGTCGACCGACCGGATGCTCGCCAACATGCGGGGGCTCCACCCCGCCCTCGCCGAGTGGATCGTCTGGGAGGGGTACGGGAAGGTCCTCTCCCGCCCGGGACTCTCCCCCGCCGAGCGCGAAGCCTGCGCGGTCGCCTGCCTCGCCGCGCTCCGGACCTGGCCCCAGCTCGAAAGCCACGCCCGCGGCGCCCTCCGCGTCGGCCTCCCCCTCCCCGCCCTCCGGCTCGCCGCCGGTCCCTCCCCCCGCGCCCGCCGGATCGTCCGCGAAGCCGCCTCAAGTTTGCACCCAACCCGAACCGCGACCAGTCGTTAGACTCAGGAACACCCCTTCGGAGACCTCCATGCGCGCGCTTCTCTTCGCCCTCCTCCTGATGTGCATGGCCGTTCCCGCCATGGCACAGTCGATCGACCCGGTCGATGACGAACCCCCGCACATCGGACCGTCCGAGACCGAAGTGACCGTGGGGAAGATGACCGGGAAGCTGGCGCGCGGATTCGTGAACGTCCTCACCTTCCTCGGCGAACTGCCGAAGCAGATCATCCTCACCGGGCGGGACGAAGGGTTCTGGGCGGCGATTTCGCTCGGGTTCCTGAAGGGGATCGGGATGAGCGTCGTGCGGCTGGGAGCGGGGCTCTGGGACATCGCGTTCTTCCTCTCCCCGTGGCCGGAGAATTACGAGGCGATCCTCGACCCCGAGTACGTCTGGGAGTAGCCCGGCGCCGGTGCCTCCCGGCGCTTTGCACTTGATTCCACCCCCCGCCCCGGCGAACACTGCCGGTGCGGGCGCGCCCTGAACCGGAAGGCGCCCGACGATTCCATGGCGACCCCCCTCAGAACCGCGTTGCTTCTCCTGATGCTCGCCCCCGCGCTCGCCAGGGCGGACAGGGCGGCCTCGGAGGCGGCGTTCCGGGAGGGGGAAGGACTGCTGGGCCAGCGGCACTGGGAGGGGGCGATCGCGGCCTTCACGCGCGCGATCGAGGCCGACCGGAGCTGGGCGGCCCCTTGGACGCGCCGCGGGTTCGCGCGGTATCGACAGTCGGCATTCGATGCGGCGCTCGAGGATCTCACCATCGCATGCTCGCTCGATCCCGGGAGCCGCGAGGCCCAGCTCTACCGGGTGCAGGCGTATCTCTACCTCGACCGGGTCCAGGAGGCGGTGGAGGTCACGGCGGAACTCATGGCGCGCACCCCCGGCGACGCCGACCTCGAGAGCCTGCACGGCCGCGCCCTCGTCCGCGCCGGGGACGTGGACGGCGGCCTCGCTCTGCAGACGAAAGCCTGGGAACGGAATCGCGACCCCGGCCTCCCCGTCCGCAGCGACGGGTTCCTGCGGAAGGCCGACTGGGCCTCCCTCCGCTCCTCCGCCCTGGACTCCGTCCAGCGGGGAGCCCCCTCGACCATCCTCTGGTACCACGCCGTCATCGCCTGCGTCGAATCCGGGGACTTCGCGAAGGCCGACGAAATCACCCGCCAGCGCGAGGCTGCCGGCGTGAACACGACCACCATCATGTGCCGCGTCACGATCCAGGCCACCCCGGGCGCCGGCGCCTTCCACAACCCCGCCGCCGCCCAGCAGGCCCTCCCCACCCTCCTCGAGGCCACCTTCAACCCCGAGGCCGTCATCTGCGCCGCGCGCGCCTGGGTCCTCACCGGCCGCTCCGACCTCGCCCTCGACCTCCTCTCGACACGCGGGCGCCGCGCCAACTTCGAATGCCTCTTCTGGCTCGGCGCGGCGTACTGGGCACAGGGGATGCCCGGGGAAGCGCGGGCGGTGCTGACGGAGGCCCGGCGCTTCAACCCGTATCTCGCAGCGCACGGTGTCCGCGTCGGGAAGGAGTTCGACGCCTTCCTCGCGTCGCTCGGCGGCGCCGCGGACGACGGGCACGGCGCGGCCTCGCGCGGGCGCCTCGGCCACGAACTCGCCACGCACCTTCTCACCGTCGCCGAAATCGAGCATCTGGTCCGGCGGTACCGATTCTCGCTCGCGGCCACCGAGTACGACCGGCTCCTCCAGTCGGTCTCGAGCGCCGCGCGAAAGAAGGAAATCGAGGTCCGGCTCCCGGAGGTCCGGGCGATGTCCTCGGCGCTCGCGAAGCTGGTCCAGGGGATCAACAGCCGGAAGATCACGCTCAAGACGACGGTCGGGCGCACGGAGCTTGCGGTCCGGAAGGCGACGGAGGAACTCTTCGAATTCAGCGTCACGGGGGGCGAGGGGAAGTTCCCGTGGGCGTGCCTCGATCCCGGCGTCTTCTGCGATTTCGCGCTCCAGGCGTCCCTCACGCCGGAGGACACCTTCGGCCTCGGCTGCCTCGCCTGGGAGGCCGGCCTCCCGGACCGCGGCACGGCACTTCTTCTCGAGGCCAACCGGAAGAAGCCGGCTCTCGCGCCGCGGGCGTGGGCCTTTCTCGCCCGTCGCCGGGGGATGGAACCGCCGGCCGGCGGATTCGTCCTCCACCGGGGGCGTTTCGTCACGCCGGAAGAAAAAGAAAACCTCGAGAAGGGGCTGGTGCGCTGGCAGGACGGATGGGTGCCGGTCGCGGACCGGGAACAGCTGCAGAAGGGGATGATCCGGGTCGGCGGCGCCTGGGTGAAGGCGAACGAGGCCGACCTCCTCGGCCGCGGCTGCCGGCTGGAGAACGGACGCTGGCTCACCGCGGAGGAATACTCGGAGTTCCACTCCGCCTGGGAGAACGCCTGGGTCCGGGAAACGCCGCACTGGACGATCCGCACCAACGAGTCGGAGTCGTTCGCCAAAGACCTCGCCGAACTCCTCGAGCCCGCCTGGGCGGCCTGCCGCTCCTGGCACGACGGCGCCGAGCCGAAACTCGGCTCGAAGGACAAGATGACGCTGTTCGCATTCCGCACCTGGGAGGACTACCGCCGGCACTGCGTGGCGGAAAAAGCGGAGGACCACCTCGCGGCCGCCGGGTTCGCGAAGAGCGATTCCCTGGTCGCCTGCGGCTGGAACAAGACCGGCAACGCCCGCCAGTTCCTCCAGACGATGGTCCACGAGGCCGCGCACCTCTACTACTTCCGCGCCGTCCCGACGGCCCGCCCGAAGTCCTGGTACGCCGAGGCGATGGCCACCTGGTTCGAGGGGTTCGAATTCGACGGGAAGGCCTGGAAGTTCGGGACCGCCAGCGAGTCCCGCCTCCCGTTCGTCCGCGACGCGATGAAGGCCGGCCGGCACATCCCGCTCAAGGACATCTTCGACGGTCAGGCGCTCGCCCTGATCAACTCCGACCCGTCGAAAGCCCTCCTCTTCTACGCGGAGTGCTGGTCCCTGAGCTACTACCTGACCACGACCTCCGACAAGGGCTGGCGCGCCGGCTGGGCCGCCTACCGGGAGTCGGTCGCCAGAGGGCGCGACGAACCCTTCCTCTCCTTTTTTTCAGATCCGAAGGCGCTCGAGGCCGACTGGGTCCGGTTCGTGACCGGGCTGTGACGCCGGCGCTGATCCTCACGGGCCCGACCGCGTCCGGAAAGTCGGAGCTCGCGCTCGCCGTCGCCGAGCGGCTCGGGGCGGAGATCCTCGCGATGGACTCCGGGACGGTCTACCGCGGGATGGAGATCGGCACCGCCAAGCCGACCGCCGCCGACCGCGCGCGCGTCCCGCATCACCTGCTGGATCTCGTGGAGGCCTCGAAGGGTTTCTCCGTCGCCGACTGGCTCGCCGCGGCGGGCGCGGCCGAGAGCGAGATCCTCGCCCGCGGGCGCCGCCCTCTCTTCGCCGGCGGCACCCCCCTCTACCTCCAGGCCCTCCTGCGAGGGCTCTTCCATGCCCCCGCCCAGGACCCCGAACTCCGGAACCGATTCGAACAGCTCCCCGACCTCCACGCGTCCCTCGCCCTCGTCGACCCGGCGACCGCGGCGCGCCTTCACCCGAACGACCGCAAACGCCTGGTCCGTGCGCTGGAGGTCCATGCGCTGACCGGGCGGCCGATGAGCGCGCAGCTCGGGCAGTGGGCGGAAGCCGGGCGGCCGGCGCGGATCGTCTGGCTCGACCCGCCGCGCGACGT
>JABWAY010000353.1 GCA_013360825.1 Candidatus Brocadiia bacterium
CTCCACGAGCAGCAGGCCGCCGTCGTTGAGATGGGCCCGCGCCTCGGCGAGAATCATCCGCAGCGCGTCGAGGCCGTCGTCCCCGGCGGCGAGCCCCCCGGCGCGTCGGGGCCCGCGGGGGTCCACATCGCCCAGTACGCCGACCCCCCGGCCACGGGCCAGTTCGTCTTCGAGTTCGTCGAGATCCGGTGGGACGGGAACTGATCCCCGGCAATCTCCCGCCGGAGGGGGGCCTCCGCTATCCTGCCGCCGGAAGGAGGCCCCCCCCATGGCCCGGAAGAGGAACCCCTACTCGGTGCACCCCGCGGTCGCGATGATGCGGAGCCAGGTCGAGAAGGTGGAGGAGAAGACCGGAAGGACGCTCCCGCAGTGGATCGAACTGGTGCGGAAGCGGGGCCCGGCCGGCGAGAAGGAGCGTCGCGCCTGGCTGGCGAAGGAGCACGGGCTCCAACGCTCCTTCGCCTGGTGGATCGCGGAGCGCGCCTCGGGGACGAGCCCCTGGGGAGGGAGCGACGAGGAGTACCTCGAGCAGGCGGTCAGGAGCGTGGACGCGCAGTACTCCGGACCGAAGGCCGCGCTCCGTCCGATCTACGACCGGCTCCTGGAACTGGGCCTCTCCCTCGGGAAGGACGTCCGGGTCTCCCCCTGCGAGACCATGGTCCCCTTCTTCCGGAAGTACGCCTTCGCCGAGGTCCACACCTCGACGAACACCCGGGTCGACCTCCACCTCGCCCTGGGGGACGCGAAGCCCTCGGGGCGGCTCGAGAAGATCCGCACCCCCTCCGGGGAGCGGGTCGGCCACCGCATCGGGATCTCCTCGCCGGGGGAGATCGACGGGGAGGTGGAGAGGTGGCTCCGCGCCGCCTACGAGGCGGGGGACGAGGCGCGGAGGCGGGAGGTCCCTTCGGAGATCCCGGCGGAACTCGCGGCGGCGCTGAAGGGGAACGCGAAGGCCCGCGCCTTCTTCGGGACCCTCGCGCCGGGGCAGAAGGGTGAGTGGATCCGCTTCATCGCCGAGGCGCGGAAGCCGGAGACCCGCGCCAAGCGCGTCGCCCGCGCCATGGACCGCCTCGCCGCCGGCAAGAAGACGACGTACTGATCGATACGGAGCCAGGCTCCCTTTCTTCACCCGCGACGGCGGCGCCTCGCTCCTTCGTGTTGTCGACGACTGGTGTCAGGAACCACTTTCCAGTGCGGATGTCCTCGCACACCGATCCGCCCAGGGGAGGCCCCATGCCGAGGCTCGTCGCCGCGCCCGCCCGGGTCGCCGCCGCCGGGACGAAGCAGAAGATCATCGAGGAGTTCGTCGGTCGGGCGAGCACCGGCCACGGGGCGCTCTCCGTCGCCCGCATGCGAAGCCCGCAGGGCTGGGAGGAACCGGCCCAGCGTCCGGAGTTCCTCGAGGCGACGGTGGTGCTCTCCGGGATGCTCCGGGTGGAGCACGACGGCGGGGTGATCGAAGTGCGGGCCGGGCAGGCGGTCGTGGCGGAGCCCGGCGAGCGGGTCCGCTACTCCACGCCGGAGGAGGGGGGCGCCGAGTACGTGGCCATCTGCCTCCCCGCCTTCAACCCGGGCACCGTCCACCGGGAGGAGTGATCGATACGGAGCCAGGCTCCCTTTCTTCACCCGCGACGGCGCGAGTGAAGAAAAGGAGCCTGGCTCCGTATCGATCACCCGCTACACTCCACGCGTCGTCCACGACCGGAAAGGAGGGTTTGATGACCCGTGCCGCCGCCGCCCCGGGCGCCCCCTCCCCGGTCCGACGCGACTCCCGGACCCGGTAGGGCCGCCCGCCCGCCGCTCCGCCCCCCTCCTCGCCCCGGGGCGGATTCCCCGTCCGCGTTCCCCTCCACCGGGAGACCCCATGCCCCTGCCCTGCGCACTCACGGCCGAACAGCAGTCCGCCCTCGACGCCCTCCGCCGCGACGACGCCGCCCTCCTCCCCGGCGCCTCCTACGGCACCGCCGGCGTCGTCCGACTGTTCGCGCGGCTCCACATCCGCACGAAAGACCCCCGCTGGCTCGAACTGGCGAAATCAGGCGGCGCCGGCGTCCGCGCCCTCACCGACCAGGCCGCCGATCGCCCCTTCGAGTCCGCCGGCCTCGAAACCGGCGGCGCAGGGATCGGCGACATGTACCTCGACCTCTTCGAACTGACCCGCGACGGCTCCTGGCTCGACAGCGCACGCCGCGTCGCCGACGCCCTCCGCAACCAGGCCGGCCCCGCCCCCGGCCCCTGGGAACGCCCCCCCGACCCCTCCTCCGTCGTCATCCCGTTCGACGGCGACGGCCTGTTCCCAGGCGCCGCCGGCATCGGCCAGTTCCTCCTGCGCCTCGCGACGATCGACATGGAGTTCGGGAAGCGCCCCCGCCCGACGCTCGAGCGGCGCTAGCAGTCAGACTTCCCAGACCGCGCTCGCCTCGTAGCGTGCCGCGACATGCACCGGGACGTCCCGCGGCACCCGGCGCTTGACCTCCGCCAGCGCCAACTCCGGCGTGTTGCAGTCTTCGCTGAGGTGCCCGAGCACGACGCGACGCGGATACTTGGCATGCCCGGGGGCAAAGACCTGCCCGAGCGCCGCCGAAGCCTGCTCGTTGGAGAGATGCCCCGTCGGCCCGGTCACCCACCGGATCAGATGCTCCGGCCGCCCGCTCTCCGCTTCCATCCCGTCGTCGTAGTTCGACTCGAGCAGGATGAAGTCCGCCGTCCGCATCGCGTCGGGGAGATGCGCCGGAACCATCCCGAGGTCGGTCGAGTAGAAGACCTCCCGCCCCCCCGCCCGGATCGTGAACCCCAGCGGCCGCCCCGCCTCCGCCCCGCCGTGCGGCACCGCATGCGTGCGGATCTGGAAGTCCCCGTGCAGATGGTCCGCATCCTCCCGCAGAGGGAGCAGCAGCCCCCGCTCCTCCAGGTCCAGAAAGTCCCGGCACCGGCGACACGCCGCCTGCCACGTCTCCCGGTGCGTCAGAATCGGCACCCGATACTTCTTCGCCAGCACCCGCGCCGGCCGCCCGAAATGGTCGGAGTGCGCGTGCGTGATCAGGATCCCCGCAATCCCCTCCGGCCGCAGGCCGGCGGCCCGAAGCGCCGTCTCAATCCCCCGCGACGACCCGGTCCCCGCATCGATCAGCAGCCCCGTCTCGCCGTTCCAGACAGCGCTGACGTTGCCGGACGACCCGGAGGAGAGGACCACGAAGCGGAGCATGGGGCGGGAGTGTACCGGCGGGGGACGGGATCCAGAAGCGTTCGCGGGGGCGGGAGGAGACGCGGCCGGGATGCACCCGGCCCGAGCGAGATGCGCGCGATGGGTGAAGTCGTGGGCGGGCCGCGCGGCAGTCCTGTCCGAGCGGCCCGGTCGATCCGGGGGATCGACGCTGGAGGCGGCCCGGTCGCTCGGGATTCCCGACCGGACGCTGCGCCACAAGCTGTCCCGACGCCGGCGGCAAAGTCGGGGACCGGGTTGACCGGCAACCGGTTGCCGCCTCTGCGGCAACCCATTGCCGAAGTCAGCCCTTTGTCAGGAAGGGCATTTTCCCGGGATTCCGGGCTCGAGATCTTTTTTCCGCAGGGAAAGCCCCCCTGATCCGGAACGCCATGACCGAAGCGGCACGGTCCTTGCGATTCCCCCGGCCATGTCCTGCTGCAAGTCCTGCGCGACCGGCGGCCCCTGCGACGGGGGGCCGAAGAGTCCCCTCGTGACGGAGGATCTGCCGGTCGCGATGCCGCCGGTGGCGCCGAGCGGCCTCCGGCTGGCGGAGCGGCTGGGTCTGGGGAACGGGTCGAGGACGGTGTCGGAGCCCGTGCGGATCGAAGGGAGCAACACGGTCCGGGTGGACGTGGTGGTGTGGGAGTCGACGCTGGCGTCGATCGCGATCCGGGTGCTGGCGAGTAACGACGCGGAGAACTTCACGCCGCTGGCGGAGTTTCGGAGGACGGAGATCGGGTACACGACGATCCGCGTGCCGGGGATCGGGTTCCGGTTTGTGCGGTTGACTTACGAGGGGACCGGAGGGGTGGGAAGCGGGGGTGTCCTCGCCGCATCGCTCCGGCACTGGAGACACTGACAGTTTTTCGGAGGGGACCATGGGGTATTC
>JABWAY010000354.1 GCA_013360825.1 Candidatus Brocadiia bacterium
CACTATCGCGGCGCCGACCGGAAACCGCGATGAAGGGCTTGGCGCTGGCCGAGTCTCCGTTGATGTGAATGGCACGTTCCAGCGGCGGTTCGAAAAGCTGCGCGCGTTCGTGACACCCGGGTACGAGGGGGCGGGAGACACGCGGGCGACCATCCAGGTGAGCGACGGCCGCCGCACCTTTCGCCGCCTCCGCGGCCGCCGGCGCCGGGCCGGGGACCGCCTTCACCTCCGGGTCCACCAGCCGCGCCTCCGGGATCGGATCCACGGCCGCCGGAGCCCACACGATCGCGGAACACGCGGGGCAGCGCACGCGCTTCCCCGCCATCTCGACGCCGACCTGGAGAAGACGACCGCAGCCGCAGGGAAACTTGAGGGACATGGGTGGGCTCCTGGTTGGGTGGGTCAGGCCAGGCCGGAGTGTATCACGCAAACCCCCGGGGCGTGCGCCGCTCCGTGCCGGCGCCGCGGCCATTCCCCTTTCCCCTTTCCGGCTTCCGTGCTACCCTCCGTTTCCCGCCATGAACTTCGACAAGTTCAATCTGCTTCAGGCCGAAAAGCCGAACCTGCGGGAAATGGCTGATGCCACCGCGATCGGCGACTACCGGAACTCCGGCTGCGGGGACGCTTATCGCATCTTTCTGCGCGTCTCCCCCTCGGGCGTCATCGAGGACGCCTCGTTCACGACGACCGGCTGCGGATTCGGCCTCGCCGCCCTTTCCCTCTGCTGCGAGGCGGCGAAGGGCAAGACGCTCGACGAGGCGGCGAAGCTGACGGTGGAGGAAGTCGAGCGCGGGATCGAGGGGTTCCCGGACCGCCGGAAGAACTACCCGGCCTCGGCGCTGGAGGCGCTGCAGGTCGCGATCGCCAACCAGCGCGACGGCGGGGCGGGGGCGGCGCGGGGCGCGAAGCCGACGCGGGAGCAGGTCCTGCGGATGGTCGCCGCATCCGAGTCCCTGGGCGCCCTGAACGGCGCGGGGCTCGACCTCTCCGGCCTCGACCTGCGCGCCGCGCGCTTCGACGGCGGCGACTTCGCCGGCGCGGATTTCTCCGGGTGCTGGCTGATGGGGGCGAGCTTTGCGAAGTGTTCGCTGCGGGGGGCGAAATTCCGCGGGGCGGATCTCTGCGGCGCGAACCTGCGCCGGGCGGACCTTTACAACGCCGACTGCCGCGGGGCGGATTTCTCCCATGCGGACCTGCGGAACTCGTTCCTGAACGACTCGGACCTGACCGGCGCAACCTTCGTCGGCGCGAACCTCGGTTTCTGCAAGCTGACGGGAGTGATCATGGAGGGGACGCGCTGGGCCGGCGCCTTCTGCGACGCCATGACGAGGTTCGACCCGGGCCTCGTCGCGCCGCTCGACGTCATGTTCCACCGGGACCCTCCCGGGGAGATGTTCCTGAAGGAAGAGGCGCGCCCGTGAGCCGGTTCCGGCCCGGGGAGGCGGTCAACTTCACGCGGGTCTTCCTCTTCAAGGGGATGTTCGTGACGGACCGGAGCGTGAAGAAGGTTCAGGCGGTGAAGCCGGGCGCGGACGGGAAGGACGTCTACGACATCGTTTTCCTGGACGCGGAGGGAAACCCGCACGTGATTCCCGCGGTTCCCGCGGAGGATCTGGCCCCGGCCTGAGCGGGGCGCCTGCGCGCGACGCGGGACTGCGGACGCCGGTCAGATTTCCGAGGCGCCCGTCTTCGTCGAGGCCTTGAGCGATTCGTAAGCCGTCAGGTAGTCCTTCGAGCGCGCGATCAGCCGCACCCCGATGCTGCGGAGGCTCGCGTCCTTCACCCGCTGGCTCCACGCGATCTTGCCGCGCGCATAGATCGGCCGGCGTGAGCCGCGCAGGTGAAGCGCCATGTCGACGCAGTGGTCCTGCGGCAGGTCGGCGTCGCAGACGAACCCCAGGCCGTGGCGGGACAGGTTGGTGAGCGGCTGCTTGTATCCGCCCGGCGCCTTCGGCGGGTCCGACTCCTGGCAGAGCGCGTACTGGATGAACCCGTCCTGGACGAGGATGCGCGTGGACCGCTTCGACGGCTCGGGCCCGGTCTTCGAATCCTCCGGGGGGGCCTCCCGGACGATCCGCGCGGGGATCTTCCGCTGAATCTTCTTCAGCTCGTACAGCACGAGGTTCATGTCCTCGACCCGGTCGTCGGCATGCTTCTCCAGCATCTTCAGGATCAGGTCGTTCAGGTCGGGGGGCATCGACGTGTTCAGCTTCCCGGGGGGATAGGGCTTCTCCTTCAGGTGCTTATCCAGGATCTCGTTGGCGCTCCGCCCCAGGAACGGAGGCTTTCCGACCATCATTTCGTACAGCGTCGCCCCGAACGAATAGATGTCGCTCCGCTGGTCGCACGCCTTCCCGGTGATCTGCTCCGGCGACATGTACGAAGGCGTCCCCGCCGCCGTCGAGGGCGGCTTCCCGAAGATCGACGTCAGGAAGGTCCGCTTCATCGCAATCGACAGGTCGATCAGCTTCACGTCGCTCTTCGGCCCGATCAGGATGTTCTCGGGCTTCACGTCGCGGTGGACCATCGAGTTCAGGTGCAGGTACAGGATGGCGTCCGCGATCCGGATGGAGATGGGAAGCCAGTCGGCGAGCTGCGGCGACTTGTTCAGGATCAGGCTCTTGAGGTTCTTCGAGGCGAAGAACTCCATGATGTAGTAGTAGTCGTCCCCGGTGGAGCCGGCCTCCCAGACCTCCACGATGCAGGGGTGGCGCACGGAGAGCAGCAGTTTCGATTCGTTCTTGAACGCCTTGATCTGGCTGGAGTCGCCCTTGAGACCGTCCTTCAGCACCTTGACGGCGCACGGAGAGCCGCGCTTGAGATAGGTGCCCCGGTAGATGACCGAGGCTCCCCCCTCCGCGTAGCGCTCACTGACGGCAACCCCTGGGATCTGAATCACGGGGCGGATTCTACTGCGCAACGCGGAAGATGCAGAAAACTTTGTCCGGGGAACTTTCGCGGTGCCGGGCGTCAGCGGTCCCGGAGTTTTTCCCACGCCGGCTGCACCAGGACGGTCTCCAGGATCCCGGTGTAGGCCTCCAGGAACCGCCGGAGTTCGTCTTCAGACCTGGGCTGGAGAGCGATGCGGAGGAGCTGGATGTCCTGCGTGGCTTCCTTCTCGATGGCCTGGCGGATCGGAATGAGGGCCGCGCTGAGGCTGGCGGACCGGAGTTCGGCTTCGGAGATATCCGGGGACATCCGCCGCAGGTCGTCCGCGGCGCGGGCCTGTTTGGCGGCTCCGAGGTCGGCGAGGAATTCGAGGTCGGCGTCGGCCCATGCGATCCTGTAGTACGCGCGGGCGATCCCGAGCATCCGGTCGTGGCGCCGATCCGGTTCGCGGCGGGAGACCTCGATCGCGAACGGGAGGAAGTACCCCAGGATCGTGCGGCGGCGCTGCGCCGGGGTCGGGGCGGGGCCGTCGTTGAGGAAGAGCGCGGGATCGACCGGGGCGTCGGGGACGACGCGGGTCGCGACCAGCCGCGCCCCGGCCCCCGATTTTCCCTGCAGCGTCCAGTCGAGCAGGACCCCGTTCCGCCGGTCGATCGACAGCGTCCCGAACGCGCCGCTCGCCATCGCCGCGCCCTCGGCCGCGCGGATCGTCACCCCTTCGCGCGCCCGCAGCATCTGCAGCCACCCGAACGGCGGGATCGGCTCGAGGGAGAAGCCGAAGCGGAGGTTCCGGGAGACGGTGCCGTCCTCCTCGAGGGTCAGCCGGAGGTCGCAGGTGATGCAGTCTTCCGGCAGGGGCGGCGGGTCCGCGGCGGGGACGTAGTCGCGTCCCTCTCCGACCGCGCGCGCGGCCGCCATGAGCGCACCGATGGGAACGCGGACCAGGACCGGCCGTCCGGAGTCGTCCACGGTCCGGTGGGACAGCCACCCGTTCTCCACGACCACGGTCATCCCCGGTTCCATCCGCAGCGCGAACCGGCGGCCGCGCTCGACCGCCAGGGTCACCGCGACGGTGCTGGCCCCCTCGGCGCGGAACTCCGCCACCAGCGTCTTCCATCCCTGCGACGCCCGCGTGCACTCCTGCTCCAGGTCCGCCGTGGCCGGCGCCGGGTCCTTCGGCTTCCCGTCCCCGCCGGCC
>JABWAY010000030.1 GCA_013360825.1 Candidatus Brocadiia bacterium
GAGGGCGAGGTCGCGGCACGGGCGGTTTCCAGCGCCCGGACCAGCCCGTCGAGGCCGCGTTCCCATCGCCGGCCCAGCGGCATCTCCACCATCCAGCCGGTCCGTTCCGTCCTCCGGGACAGGTCCGCCGCGACCGAGCAGATCCCCTCGCCGGCCGCCCGCGCGCCCTCCCACTCCGGGTCCACGAGAAACGCGAGCCAGGCCTTCATCCCGACCGGCGGCCGGTCGGAGCGGAGCAGCCAGATCTCGTCGGCCCACCAGTCGCAATCCTGCTCGACCCCGTGCCGGCGCCAGCCGTTCGACTCCAGCGTGTCGAGAATGCGGATCTGCTGCTGACGGCGGGTGGCCACGGCTGACCTCCAGAACTCACGATGAGGGCGGGTCAGGGCTGCAGCCCCGCCCGTCAGATGACGGCCGGCTCCACGATCGAGAACCGCCGCCCTGCGCAGTCCACCTCGGCGGCGACCCCGTACGGCAGGACACAGAACGGCTCGGTATGGCCGAAGTCCATCCCCGTGACGACCGGAAGCGACGCCAAGGACAGCTCTTCCCGCACGACGCCGATCAGCGCCGCGTCGTAGGCCTCATGGCCCTCCACCGGGAGCAGATGCCCCCCGGGACGTCCCAGCAGGAGCGCGCCGATCCGCTGCAGGATCCCCTGCGCCCCATAGCTCCTCAGCCACCTCGCCAGCTCGCGCGCGGGCGGCGCCTCCTCCGACGTCTCAAGGAACAGCACCGCCCCGTCCCACGCCCCGCTCGACGGCCAGATCGGGGTCCCCTTCAGCCACTCCAGCACCTCCACGCACCCGCCGATCAGCGGACCGCGCACGACGCCGGTCCCCTGCAGCCAGCGCCAGCCGGTGGAGGGGAGAAGCGCGCGCCGCCGGTTCTGAAGGGCGGGATCGCTCCACTCCAGCCGCTCCACCGTCCACCCGTCCGTATTGGGCCGGATCTCCCCGACCGGAGCGGCCTCGAAGAGCGTCCGTCGGACCGAATCCGCGAGATACCGGTGCATCCCGCAGTTTTCCGCGAACCCTGCCATGAAGGAGGGCCCGTAGAAGGTGTTCAGTCCCGCTGCCATGCAGGCGAAGTGAGTGACGGTCGTGTCGGAAAAGCCCATGAAGACTTTCGGATTCGCACGGATCACGGCGGGATCGATGTAGGGCAGGAGTCGGATCGAGTCGTCCCCGCCGATGGTCGAGATCACACCCCGGATCGACCTGTCGGCAAACGCCTCCATCAGGTCCTCCGCGCGCGCCTTCGGGTGAGCCGCCAGCCAGCCGGCGTCGCGGAGCGCGTGCCGCGTCTCGACGACGCGGAGGCCGAACTCCTCCTCGCACTGCCGCTTGCCGGCCCTGTAGCGCTCCGGGCAGGCGCCGGGACCGCCCCAGGAGAGCGAGACGGCGGCAACGGTATCCCCCGGACGGAGGCGCGGCGGCTTCAGCATGGAGGAAGTCTACCCGGACCGGGGCGGACCGCCATTCCGGGGTTCGGGTCGGAGGGCGCCCCGGATCCGCCCGCCCTTTCGGGTATGCTTCTCCTGCTTCCCCACACTTGGAGATCCCCAATGCGCCCTCTTTCCGCCGCACTGCTCCTCGCCGCAGCGCTTCCCGCCTGGTCGCAGGGCGCCTTCGACCCGAAGAAGGACTTCGAGCAGAAATTCCGCGCGCAGAACGAAAAGGCCGCCCGCGAACACGTCACCCTCGGGAAATTCTGCGCCGGGAAGAAGCTCCACGCCGCCGCCCTGCTCGAGTACCGGCGGGCGCTCAAGCTCGACGCCAACTGCACCGACGCGAAGAGAGGGCTCTCCTGGAAATTCGAGGGGGGAGCGTGGGTGCCGGATCCGTCGGCGGTCGTGAAGAGCGCCAACGAGGGGAAGCCGGAAGCGGTGGAGAAGGCGCTGGACGAATACGACCAGAAGCGCCGGACGGCGGCGGCGAAGTCGGCGAAGGAGTACTCCGAGCTCGCCGCCTGGGCCGCGAAGAAGAGCCTGAAGGAGGAGGCGAAGGCCGCGTGGCGGATGGCGTGGTTCTACGACAGCTCCAGCGAGGAGGCCCGCGCGGGGAGCGGCTGGGTCAGGACGAACGGCTACTGGGTCTCCCCTGCCGACGCGGACGCCCGGCAGGCGGAGGCAAAGCGGATCGCGGGGGCCGGCGCCGGGGAGAGAGTCGCGGAGCGGAGCCAGGTCGAGTCCAGGACGGGGTGGTCCCTCGCCAAGCGGACCTCGGAGCATTTCCGTTTCGAGGGAATGTATTCGGACGCCGAAATGGCGACGCTGGTCCGGACGGCGGAGGCCACGCGCCTGGCGTTCATCGAGGCGTTCGAGCTGCCGGCCGATGCGCTGAAGGAGCCGATCCTGGGGGTCTTCCTCAAGACGAAGGAAGACCACGTTGCGTTTCTGGAGAAGTACGCGGAGCTCCGGGGGCGGGAGCTCGACGAGCACCGGAACTTCGCGGGGTGGGCGAAATACTCCCCGGACACGTTCGAGGTCCGCGAGGGCGGGCACGGCTGGGCCCTGATGCCGGACTGGACGGTCCACCAGGTCGCCGAGTTCCTGTTCGCGGCCCAGTACGGGATCCAGAACTGCCCCGCATGGCTCCGCGAGGGGATCGCCTACTGGTTCACCTACCGGATGACATCGTCCGCTCTCACCAACTGCGTCAGCTTCGACTCGGCCGCGACGGGAGGGGAGGACTGGGAGGAAATCCTCGAGTGGAAGCGGCTCACGAAGGAGCGGCTCCGGGAAGGCAAGAGTCCGCCGATGCGGGAGGTGCTCGAGGGGAGGCTGAACTCGCTCGACGGGCCGAAGGGCGTGAAAGGCTGGAGCCTGGTGGACTGGATGCTGGCCGCGCGCCGCACGGAGTTCCTCAGCTTCCTGGGCATGCTGGGCGGCGGGACGGCTCCGGACGTGGCGATCCGGGAGGCCTTCGGCGTCAGGAATGACGACGAGCTGGAGGCGCAGTGGGCGGAGTTTGTGCTGGAGAACTACTGAGGTTGCCCGGAGGGGATGGGTGCGGCGGGGAACGTCGTCCGGAGCGCCTCGGATCGGGTCCTCCCGGAAACCCGGGGGACCCGTGCGGTGCGGGCCGTTACCGGGGACGCCGGTCAGGCGATCAGGTCGAGGACGGTCCCCAGGGTTTCACTCTGCGACTTGAGCGCCCCCAGGTTCAGCTTGAACGCCGCGCGCGCCTGAATCAGCGTCACGAAGTCGTCGAGCAGATCCGGTTCACCCGTCCCCGTCACGCCGGAGACTCCGACATCCCCGGCGCCGGTGGTCGCGAGATCCACGCGCCGGGAGACGTACCCGGGGGTCGATGCGTTCGCGATGTTGCCGCCTGCGGCGAGGATCTGGAGCGAAGCGGTCTGCAGACCGGAGACGGAGGAGGAGAGCACGGCGGCATCGTATCAGAATCCGCACTCCTCCTGACGTCGCCGACCGGGCTCCGAATCCAGCCGTCGGACTGTAGACTGCCCTGATCTTTCATTCCGGAGCTCCCGATGCGCGCGCCGCTCGCCTCCCTGTCAGCCCTGCTGCTCGTTCTTCCCTGCCTGGCCCAGGAACCTGCCGCGGCGCCGGGGCGGCGGATCCGGGATCGGGCCGCGGTCGACGGCAAGGTCCTGTTTCCCCAGCGCGGGCTCGGAGGCGGGGATGCCAACCCGGTCCAGATGGGACCCGCGGACTTCTCGGAGCTGGCGATCGGAGAACCGGGGTGCGAGTCGATGACGGGGTACATGTCGCTGCCGAAGGGGCTGGACCGGTCGAAGCGGTACGCGCTGCTGTTCGTGTTTCACGGGAACGGAGACCGCGGCAAAGGCCGGGTCGGCGTGCTGGCGCGGGTCACGACCGAGCGCGATCCCGTGATCGTGATCGGGGTGCAGTACCAGGAGCTGCAGGCGGACGGGTCGGGGAAAATGGGACTGCCGACGCTGGCGAAGCCGGATGTGATCCTCAAGGGGTGCCGGTGGCTGCTCGAGAAGACGATGAAGGAGCAGCCCGTCGACCCGGAGCGGGTGTTCGTCGGTGGGTTCTCCTGGGGAACCGCCTGGACGAGCGGGTGGGCGACCTCCTGGTGGAAGGAAGACCCGGAGGGATTCCCCTTCCGCGCCCTGTTCCTGTACTCCAGCGGCGGCGCCGGCTCGAAGTCCACACTCCCGCCGGTCCCGACGGTCTGCATGGTCGGGGAGCTCGAGACGAAGGAGGCGGGGAACTACGATGTGCTGCCCTCGGTCCGTCACTACTCCAACGTGCTGGCCCACTGGGGTTTCCCCGTCCTCCACCACGAGATTCCGGGAATGGGGCACGATGTCAACGCGCGCTGCATCCAGATCACGCGCGACGTCATCCAGGACCTCGGGGGTCCCGGGTCACTTCCCTACCCCTCCCCGGGCGGCATCGCCGACCCCGGGCCGGAGCCGCTGGGCTTCGCGAAGAACGAGGACCGGTACGTGCAGGAGATCCTGGCGCTGCTGGCGGACGACCGGTGGCCGGACGCGATCGGGCGGATCGCCGCGATCGAACTCGACCGGAAGATCACGCTCGCGGACAAGAGGGCGGTTCTCGCCTTCAGGACGGAGATGCAGAAGTTCGCGCAGGCGGAGTTGCCGCGGCTCGACCGGCTCCTTTCGGAGACCGCCCGGGCCGGGGGGATCCCGGGTCGGTTCCAGCTGCGCCGCCAGCGGGCCCTGCTCGAGGCCTATTCCAGATGGCCCTGGGCCCAGAAGAAACAGTACGCGGAAACCATCGCGATCTTCGACGGCGACTATCCGCCGACGCTGCGGGAGGCGAAGCGCAGGCACGCCATGCTCACCGCCTGGACCCTCGAGCTGTCGGGGTGCCGCGACGACGCGAAACCTCTCTACGAGGAACTCGTGGCCGCGGAACAGGAGGACGGCGGAGTGAGTCCCTGGCCTGCGGCGGCGAAGTACAGGCTGAAGTGGTGGACGGCGCTCAGGGAGTAGGCGCGCCCGTGGAAGGGAAACGGGCAGGTCGGGCGACCGGCCGGCCCGCGCCGGGCACTCCCCCGTCGGGGATTTTCTGGAACATCCGCCGGGAGCGAGCGTCATAGTCCGGGCCGGACTCCGCCCAGATGTGACTTCACCCCCCTCCCTCTCAAGGTGCCCCTTGACCCTGAACGCTCCCCGGAAACTCGGCCGCGCCCCCTTCGTCGGCGCGCTCTGCCTCGCGGTCCTGTCCCTCGTCGCCTCCTTCTCCCTCCATGCCCCCGGTGAGCCGGGAGACGATCTGGAACCGCTCTCGGCGGACTCCTCGCTCGGAAAGGTCGTCGATCGCGAGGGGAATGCCCTTCTCAAGCCGGTCCAGGGCGACCGCTGGGCGGTGGCGGACGAGAACATGCTGCTCATGGCCGGGGACTGGGTGAAGACGGGGGTTCGGGGGGCGAACGCCCTGCAGCTTCGGATGCGCAACGGGGTCGTGTACACGATGGGCCCCGACACGCTGGTGGAGCTGCCGGACGAAGCGACGCTGTCGGTCACGCGCGGCGAGGTCGAGGTTGCGGCCCCTGAGGGGGTCGCGGTCTCCGTCCGGGGTTCCGGAGGGGCGGCGCTCGCCGCGACCGGAAAGAAGGTCGTCCGCGCGCGCGACGGCAGGCTTGCGTTCCTCGACACGGAACCGAAATGGCTCACCGGGTACCGGAACAACGCGTCGACAGAAGCCCTCGGGTCCCTGCTGGCCAACGTCGACGGGCGCAACGTCCCCCTCACGATGGGGTACCACAAGGTGATCGTGGACATCCGCGACCAGATCGCGCGGACCGACATCGAGGAGTCGTTCATCAACCACACCTCCAGCGTCCTGGAGGGGATCTTCTACTTCCCGCTCCCGCAGGACGCGTCGATCTCCGGATTCGGGATGTGGATCGGCAACGAGTACGTGCACGGCGAGATCGTCGAGAAGGAACGCGCCCGGGAGATCTACGAGACGATTCTCCGGGAGAAGCGCGATCCCGGGCTGCTCGAGTGGACCGGGGGGAACATCTTCAAGGCGCGCGTCTACCCGATCGGCGCCGAGAAGCGGATCCGGATCACGTACACGCAGGTGCTGCCGAAGGTCGGCGGGATCTGCCGGTACACCTATGCGCTCCAGAGCGAGATGCTGCGCCAGCATCCCCTGGCGCAGCTCAAGATCCAGGTCAACGTCCACTCCCAGGAGTCGCTCCGGTCGGTCGAGTCTCCCTCACACGCCTGCAGGATCCGCCGGACGGAGCACTCCGCAAGCGTCGAACACGACGACGAGGAGTGCACGCCGACGCGCGACTTCGAGCTCCGCATCGGCACGGCTCCCTCGGACAGTCCGATCACGATGATCCCGCACCGCCGCGGCGACGACGGGTACTTCATGCTGATGCTCAACTCCCCCTCCGCGGGAGATCCGGAGAGCCGCCCGGTGCTGAAGGACGGCAAGCCGCTGAACCTCCTCATCGTCGCCGACACGTCCGGATCGATGATGGGACCGCAGCGCGATACGCAGCTCGCGTTTCTCGAGGCGCTGCTCGGCTCGCTCGGAGAGAAGGACCGCTTCAACCTGGTGACGAGCGACGTCGAAACCCGCTGGGCCTTCGGGGAGTTCGCGGGGAACACCGAGGCAAGCCGCGCGGCGGCGATGGCGTTCGTGGAGAAACGGCTCCCGCTCGGATGGTCGGACCTGGACAGGACGTTCGGCGAGGTCATGCGCCGGCTGCCGGCCGGCGCGCAGGTCGTCTTCGTGGGGGACGGTCTCCCCACGTCGGGGGACGCCGATCCGGTGGCGTTCAGCCGGCGCCTGCAGACCCTGTACGGCGGCACCGGCACGTTTCACGCCGTCGCCCCCGGCAGCTCCTACGAGAGCGTCGTGCTCCGCGCGATGGCCTCCCTCGGCGGCGGGTCGGTGCGCGAGATCGGCGGGGGCACGGATCCCGCCCAGGCCGCGTTCCAGCTGCTCCGCGAGATCACGACACCCGCGGTCCGCAACCTCAAGGTCCGGTTCAGCGGCGTCGCCGCCGCCGCGGTCTACCCGGACCCACTTCCCAACCTCCCCGCCGGCTCCCAGCAGATCGTGATCGGCCGTTACAACCCGGCCGGAGGGGCGGCGACGGGGAGCGTGACGATTTCGGGAACCGTCGACGGGAAGCCCGTCGAGTACTCCGGCGAGGTGTCGCTCCCCGCGTCGGAAGCGGGCAACGCGTTCATTCCCAGGCTCTGGGCGCGGCATCACCTCGACCACCTGCTGGCGCAGGGGTCGTCCCCGCAGGTCCGCGAGCGCATCATCGCGCTCTCCGAGGACTACCAGATCATCACTCCGTACACGTCCTTCCTCGTGCTCGAGAGCGACGCCGACCGGGAGCGTTTCCAGGTGAAGAAGACGTTCCGGATGCGCGACGGGGAGGAGTTCTTCGCCGAGGGCCGCGAGAACGCGAACTTCGAACTGACCCGGAAGCAGATGCTCGTCGCGAAGACCTGGCGCAAGCGGATCCGCGACTCGGTGCTGACCCGGCTGGGGACGATGAGCCGAGAGCGGACGCGCTGGATGCTGGGGGAACCGCAATCCGAGTGGGCCCAGCTGGCGGGGCTCCGGGACGACCTCGGGGTGGAGGAGAAGTACAAGGAGGCGGGTGCGTCGAGCGAGCGGCAGCTTGCGAACGAAGACAGCGCCGTCGACGGGGAGGACAAGGACGGTCCCGCGGCGCGGGACAACGATCTCGCGGGGGAGGAATCGTGGGATGACCGGGAAGAAGCCCCCGCGGAGCCCGCAGCCGCGTCCCCCGCCCCGGAAACGGCGAAAGCGAAGAGGGCGCAGGGTTTCCGCGGGGACTTCGCCCGCAAGGGTGTCCCGAGACCCTCGACGCTGCGGGAGAGGATGGCGGGCCTGAAATCCATGACCGGGAAGGCCGGGTACAGCGGCGGCCTGGTGTCGGGCGAGTTCGATGAACTGCTCCGTCGGGGAGGCCGCCCCGGCGGGCCCTACGATTTCCTCAACGCGCTCTTCCCCGCCCTCCCCGCGCCGCGGGTCGCGGTCCCGGAGCCTGCCTGGGCGAAGGACGTTCTCGAACTGGTGCGGACGCTGGATCGCCGTGCGGTGATTGCGGGGGCGGAGAAGGGGCTGCATTTCAGGGTGACGTACGCGGGCCAGGACGGACGCGGGCGGGCCCGGAGCTACGGGACCCACGAGAGCTGGCTGTCGGCCGCGACGTGGCTGACCTCTTCGACGCACCTGGCCGGGAACGACTTCGTGCTGCAGTGGCTGGCCGGTGAGGAGCGCGGGGTGCTGTCGGCGGCCTGGCTGCTCGGGCGGACGCGGGCGAAGGAGGAGGGCGATGCGGCGGGCTGGGACGCGCCGTTCGGGTGGTACTTCGGCGACGCTCTCGCGGGATATGCCGGCGCGGAGGTCACGATGGAGGCGCTCGCGGACGGGACGGTTTCGCTGACCCTGGCGTGGCCGGCGCAACCGGGGTCGAAGACCGTGGTGATCGTGGACCGTGTGAAGAAGGCGGTCCTTGAGGTCCGCGGCTTCGCCGGGAACGCGCTGACGTCCACGACGGTGTTCAGCGGGCTGGTGGAGGCCGGCGGGGCCTGGTGGCCCTCCAGGATCGTGACGACGGACAAGGACGGGAAGGAGACGTCGACGACGCAGATTGCGGTCCGGGAACTGCCGCGCGCGGAGCTCGACGCCGCCGTTGCGAAGGAACTCGGGCGGAAGGCGGCTGCCGTGCTGCTCGGCAAAGCGCCCGACACGATCGAGAAGGCGAAACAGGCTTTCCAGGACGGGACCGCGACGCTCGAGGACGTCTGGGCCATCCTCGGGTGGCACGCCTCACGGCAGAACTGGGAGGACGCGCGGCCGGCGATGCAGTCGATCGCGGAGCGCCTGAAGGGGAAAGCCGGGCTCACGCCGATCCAGGCGGCCGTCCTGCAGGGGAGCCGGCAGAACGAAGAACTGAAGACCCTGCTCCAGGAAGCCGCGGCGACGCTGGCCTCCGCTTCCCGGGATGCCGACTACGCGGCGTGCTGGCTGCTGCTGAACTACGCCGGGTCTCTCCATCCCGGCAATGAGCGGATGGCGCTGCTCCGGGCGCTGAAGCCGGTCTGCGAGCGGCAGAAGGAGATCTTCGAGCCCCTGCTGGCCTGGGAGCGGCAGTGGGTCTCCGCGCTGCAGAACGCGGGACAGGCCGAGGCGTTCTTCGCGGCGCAGAGAGCGCTCGCGGAGGCCCATCCGTTCCACGTGGACCTGCAGATCGCGGTCGCCTCAACCCTTGCGGGCCGGGGGGAAGTCGATGCGGCCATCGCATTCCTCTCCCAGGCGGAAACGAAGAGCGGGCCGTGGCAGGACTATGAGATCGATCAGCTCCGCTCGAACGGCGGCTGGATCCTGTTCAACTCCTACCGCCTGGACGACTACGTCTCCTGGGTGGATTCCTGGGAGCAGGCCCACCCCGGCAAGGTCGCCCAGCAGTCCTGGGACATGTACCTCTCGGCGCTCATGATGCTCGACCGGGAGCCCCGGGCGACGAAGCTGATGGAAGAGTGGCTGACCTCCTTCCGCAAGGACACCCTCAGCCCCGGCGAGATCGCCCGCGTGCAGGCCGCGATCCGGCACGCCATGGGACAGGGTTACAACCTGTGGACCAACCGGTTTGACGAGCGGATGTCCTCCCGGCTCGCCGAAGCCGCGCTCTACTATGCCGATCACACGTCCGCGTCCTACCTGGCCGGGCAGGCGCTCCAGGGCGGGAGCTTCCTCGCGACCGACGAAGCGCGCGCCGTCCGCACGACCCTCTACGGGCGCCTCAAGACCCAGGCGGCGACGCTTCCCCCCGCGAAGATCGTCGAGTTTTTCGGGTGGCTCAAGCCCTACGGGTTCATGACGGACGAGGGGGAGGCCGGCTGGCAGGCGATCCTCGACGCCGTCTATGACCGCTGGGTCGGAGAGCAGGGCGTCGCGGAGCGTCAGAGCCTGGTCCAGGTCGTTCTCGGTTACGGCCGTGGCGAGCTGCGGCTCCGGTGCCTGCGGACGATCCTGCGGGACGCGAAGACTCCGGCCGAGATTTCCGAGGCGCGCGAGAACCTGTTCAACGCCCTGCTCGCGGAGAACTGGACGGGCGAGCTCCAGACCGAGCTGCTGGCGCTCCTGCCCACGCTGACGGCCCCGCCCGCTTCGCAGGACCCCGACGAACTTCTCCTCGCGATCCGGATCGTCGGTCTGCATCTGCTCGTGGACTGGATGACCGAGAGGCGCGCCGACGCCACGGTCGCGGCGCTGCCGGGGGTCAACGAGCTGCCCCGGCGGAAGGTCCGGGACGCCCGCCTGGCGGCGCTGAAGGACGCGCGCGGGGCGGTGGTCGTGACGATGGGCGGGCTGGAGAAGGGAGCGGACCTCGCCTCGGTGCGCGCGTGGCTGGCGATCGAGCGCGTGTACCAGCAGGTGAAGCTCGGGGGCGACCTGGCGGCGCTGGAGGCCGAGACCCGGGGGCTTCTCGCGGCGGTGACGGAATCCGCGGCAAAGAAAAAGACCGAGGACATCCCGGCCCGCGAGCGCATCCTGGCGGAACGCTGCGTCTCGACGCTTCTCTGGCTGGCGGTCAAGACCGCGGGGACGCCGGGCGCGCCGGCCGACCCGGCGGTGCTGGCAACGCTGGACGTCGCGATCGGCCGCAACGACGAGCTGATCGAGTGGCGGAGCGCGAAGTTCGACCTCCTGACCGCGCTGGACCGCGGGGACGACCTCGAAGCGGCGCTGACGGAGTGGTACGGCGAGAAGCGCGAGTTCGCGAAACTCCGGTGGGGGAAAGACCTGGCGATGGTCGAGGCCGAGCGCGGAAAGGTGAAGGAGGCGGCGGCCATCTACGAGGAGCTCAGGACGCTCGGGGATCTCACCCCTGCGGATCTGAAGACTCTGTCGGACTGGTACACCGTGCTGGACGCCCGCGACAAGGCGCGCGCGTCGCGGATCCTGTCGTGGCAGGCCCGCAACGAATGGGAGATCCAGAACTGGCTGCAGTCGCAGATCTACCGCTACCAGCGCTCGGGGGACGAGGTTCCCTCCGAGATGGACGAGGAGGTGCCGCTGGCATTCATCGCGCTGTTCCGCAAGGCTCAGCACCCCGCGCACTACGTCTGGACGCTGCAGTCCTTCTACCAGGCCGCCCGTGACTTCCGCGTTCTCGAGTGCATCCCGGAAGCGGTCCTCGGCCAGTCCTCGCAGCAGATCTATCCGTTCCTGGAGGGGCTCCGGTCCCTCACGGGCTCGATCCAGGAGGAGGCGACGCTGGACCGGCTCACGAAGCACCTGGAGACGCGGCTCGCGGACTCGGACCACGACGTCAACCGGCGCGCCCTGAGGCTGCTCCAGTTCATGACGCAGCACCGCGCGGCGCAGCAGGCCCACGGCACGAGCCCTCATGCGGACGCGGCTCTGGCGGCCCTCAAGGCCGCCTTCAAGCTGGGCTGGGCCGAGGGGGAACCGGTCCTGATGGCCGGGTTCCTCGCGCATCAGGGCGGGCTGACACCCCCCGCCCTCGCGGACGAGCAGTTGCGCCAGCTCGGCGTCCTGTACGGCGGCGCCGCCGCAGGCAGCGAGCACCGCTTCGCCATCGGCGGATTCCTGGCCACCGCCCAGTGGGCGAACGGCCGGCAGAAGGAGGCGATCGTCACCCTGGGCGGCGCGCTGGGCGAGCACCGGGCGGCGAATGCGGGCCGGCTGCCGCAGAGCGCCCATCCGATGCTGGCGGTCTGGGCGGCCTGGCACCAGTCCGTCGGGGACTTCCGGGCGGCGGAGCAGGTCTGGCTCGACGAGCTCAGAGGGCTGGAGAACGAGCAGCAGGCGCTCTGGATGCGGCAGATGCTCTTCGGCCTCTACCACGCGGCCCTGAGCCGGCGCGCGGAGGTCTCGCTCGGCCGGGGACCGGAGCTCTATGCCGCCGTCTTCCGGCGGATCGTCGCGGACATGCAGCAGCCCGCGAACGAGAACCACCTGTCCACCCTGGTCGGCACGCTGGGCAGCATCTGGCAGACCTGCCACCGCGACCTGCAGTACGCCGGGATCGGCGCGGACGTCAGCCGGTTTGCGTTTGAAATCCTGCCGCCGCTGCTGAACCGGTACAACCACCGCAACGCCCAGGGGATCATCCATACCGTCGCCGGGCGGCTGCGCGACATCGTCAGCCCGGCCGGCGCCCTCGAGTTCCTGGTGGTCCGCGCGGAAACCGAGCCCGGCTGGCTGCGCCTGCAGCACCAGGGATTCTGGAGCCACCACGGGCACCTCGCCGCGCAGTACCGGTCCGAGGCCGGAAGCCTCTCCCCGGAGCTCTCCGCCCGACTCCTCGCGATCGTGCTGCGGGAGCTGCGCGAGGACCTGCGCTCAATGGCCGGCCGGAACCGGAGCATGTACTCCGTCCAGTCCTCCTATTTCTGGACGGAGAAACACGCGGACTTCTCCCGGACCGCGCATGAGGTCCTCGCAGCCTACGAGCGCTCCGAGGCCCGGGTCCTCCACATCGCGGAGTACCTCTACCACGACCTCCGGCAGCCGGCGGACGCCATCAACGCGCTCCTCGCCGCCCATCGCCGGCAGATCCTCGGACTCGGCGGCCGGCTGCGGCTGTGCACGTTCCTCCACGAGCAGGGCCGGCATGCCGAGTCGATCCCGATCCTTGTCCCGATGATCGACCAGGCCCCGGACGAGCTGACCTGCCGGGTCCTCCTGATGCAGGCATATTTCAGGACGGAGAATCCGGCTCAGCTCCTCGAGACCCTGAAACAGGCCGATGCTCACTTCCACAGGGACGGCCGCTGGACCGAGACCGCGATAGCCATCCTCGGACATGCCTGCCTCGAAACCCGGCTGTTCCGGCAGTGCGTCGGATACTACGACGAGGCGATCGCCCTGCATGTCAAGACCGCGCCGGGTCGCGGGATCGGGGACGGAACGCTGAGCCAGTACTACCGCAGCGTCGCGGGGGCCTGGAGCGGACTCGGGGAGACGGACAAAGCGGTGGACGCCGCGGCCGGAGCGATCCTGAGCTGGGGGAGGAACATCGACGGCCGGCAGCAGGAGCTGAACCAGCTGGTCCAGGTCCTGCGCGAGGCAAAGGACCTGGACGCGTACGTGATCCGGCTCGACGCCACGATCCGGGAAACGGGACTCGAGAACCCGATCGTCCGGAAGGCGCTCGGGCAGGTCTACTTCGAAAAGGCGCAGTACGAGCTGGCCGCCACGCAGCTCCGCCAGGCCGTCGACGTGCAGCCGAACGACCTCCAGACGCACCGTCTGCTCATCGACGCGTGGGACCGGATGGGCGCCCCCGAGCGCGCCACGGCCCAGCTGCTCGAGTCCGCGAAACTCACGGGCCACAGCGTCGAACTCTACACCGACCTCGGCAAACGCTGGACGCAGATGAACCAGGCCGGAGACGCGGAACGGGCCTTCACGACCCTGGTCGAAATGATGCCCCAGGAGTCGGAATCCCACCAGGCCCTCGCCGGGATCCGGCGCGGACAGAGCCGGTGGGCCGACGAAGCGCTCCACTGGCGTCATGTCATCCGCATCCGGTCGCGCGAGCCGGGAGGGTATCTCGGGCTGGCGCAGGCGCTGATCTCCGCGGGGGAGCGGGCCGAAGCGCGCGAAATCCTCGAGAAGCTCGTCGCCACGGACTGGCCGGACCGGTTCCAGAGCGAACGCAACCGGGGGAGGGAGATGCTGCGTCAGCTGGAGGCGGAGCGGAAGTAGAACGGGGTCAGTCCCCTGCCCCCCCGTCGAACGGCACCACTCCCGCCTCGCGGGTGGCGGCCCGCATCGCCGGAAGGACCCGCTGGAGTTCGCGGGCGTACCCCGGGGTCTTGAGAATCTCCGCTCCGCGTCTCCAGACCGCGGGGACCGCTTCCCTTCCGCCGGTCGATACACGCACAGGCCGCATCGCTCCCGCCGTCCGGCGCCTCCATTTTCGTCTGTTCCACTCCCGCGCCCCCGGCTACCCTGCCCGTGTCCCGTCGAGGCCGACCGCAATGCGCCGCATCCTGCTCACGATCGCCTCTCTCGCCGCCGCTTCCACATGTCTCCCGACGGAAGGGATCTGAGCCGCGCCGCCGAAGAGCCGCCCCAGGTCCGGGCGCACCCGCGGCCCGAGGCTGCAGGGTGGCGATCGACCCTGGCGTACCGCGCCGCCAGGAGCCTCTACCGGTGCTGGAAAGCCTACAAGCCGGTCATCGACCTCTCGGGAGGCGTTCGAGGGACGGTCTTCCTGACGGGGACTGCGCGAAGCGGAACGACGTGGGCGGGAAGCGTCATCGCGGCCATGCTGGGTGCGCGAAGCCTGTTCGAGCCCATGCTCCTGGACCGGAGCAAGACGTTCGCCCTTCTGCGGAGCCGCCATCTCAATGAGCCTGAGCTGCTCCGGAACTTCCAGCTCTATGTGCGGCCGGGGGAAGGACGTGGATCCGGGCATTTCACGGCCGTCGATCGGATCCTCCGCGGCAGGGTCTCCGGGGCGTGGTGCCACGGCGGCACCCGGGCGGGGGTTTATTCCAGCCGGGTGATCAAGGAGATCCGTGCCAATCTGATGCTGGGGTGGCTGGCGGCGACCTGGCCGGAACTCCGGATCATCTGGCTCGTTAGGGACCCGATCGCGGTCATTGAGTCCCAGATCGCGGCCGTGAAGGCCGGGGCCGGGTTCGCCTGGTCGCCGGAGTGCGTGCTCGATCAGGAGCATGTCCTTTCCGACTGGCTTGCACCCCACGCCGGGGCCCTGGGACGGGCGCGCGAGCCGTGGGAGAGGTTTGCCCACAAGTGGTGCGTGGAAACGCTGATTCCCCTCCGCCAGGAGGTCGTGAAACACCCGAACGTGCTCATGGTCCGGTACGAGGACCTGAAGACCGGGTGGGCCGCATGGGAGCCCGTCATGCGGCACGTGAACTCCGGGCCGTGGAACCGGGAGGCCTTCGACGTCGTGTTCTCCGAGCCGTCGCGGACGACGAGCCGGGCGGCCAGGGAGCCTGGCTTCGACAGATCGTCCACCCGGCTTCCCGCGGAGGCGCAGGATGCCGTTCGTCGATGCGTGGAGTCCTACGATCTGGCGTCCTTTCTTGCCGCGACCGGGCCGGAGTCCGGGACGACGCCGGACCGGGACGTCCCGGGTCCGACGGTCGGCACCCCCTGATGCCCCTTCGACATCCGTCAGGGCAGACGGGCCGGTGCCCGCTGAGCGGGCACGCCATCGACGCTTTTCGGGAAGACTTCCCCGTTCCGGTTCGTAGTGAATGCACGAGGGGGAGCACGAGAGGAGGTTCGCCATGACGTTCCGCGCACTGGCCGCACTGGCGGTTGCCACATCGATCGCCGTCGCCGGGGATCCCGCCGCCGAGAGCGCGAAAGCCAGGGGTTCGGAACTCAGGAGCGCCCTGAAGTCCGGCACCGCCGAGGAGAAGAGGTCCGCGATCTCCGCCTGTGGCGCGGTGGCCCACGCCCTCTCTGCCGCGGCACTGGGCCCGGTCCTCAGCGACCCTTCCGACGACCTGCGGATCGCCGCCGCGGAAGCGCTGGGGACCATGAAAGGTCTCCCGGAGGCGGCGCGGGCTCTCGGCGCGGGCGTGAACGTGAATGCACGGAAGCCCGAGATCCTGAAGGCGGTCTTCAAGGCGATGGGGCAGGTCAATCACCCGGACGCGGTGGCGGCTCTGAAGGAGTTCCTGGGCAGGCGGATTCCGATGAAGGACGACCGGGAATCCGACCTTGTTGTCGCCGGGATTGAAGCCCTGTCACAGATCCGGTGGAAGGCCGCCGTCGAGGTCATGGTCGACGTGACGGAACGCCAGGTCGGGATCGGCACCGGCTGTTCGGAGGGGCATCACGGCCCGGTCTTCTCGGCGCTCAAGCGGGGACTGAGGGAATTCTCCGGGCGCGAGTTCAACATGCCCGGCGAGCCGAAAGCGTGGTGGAAGAAGGCCGGGAAGGACCTGAACGACGACCTGACGCCGAGAAAAAAGTAGCGGGTCGACCGTCGAGTTCGTCCGCTCCGGGGAGGGTCCCCCCGAGCGGGACGGATTCCGCATTCCCGCCTGCGGCCGGCGCCGACCCCGCGACCGCGCGCGCTATCGGCTTCCCCGGGGGCTCCGGCCGAATGTCCGGGTGAGGGTCAACAGCCGCGTTCGCGCCGCGCGGAACAGCGAGGGATCCGCCAGGCGCCGGGCCCAGTTGCCGTGGGCACGACCGGGAACGTTCATGCGCGCGCGGGAGTCCAGGCCTGCGACGTCCTGAAGCGGGACGATCACGGTCGCGGCGACGGAGGCGAGCGCGAGACGGATCAGGTCCCAGTGAATTTCGCGGCCGTCGCTGCCGAGGTCTTCCGCGATCAGGGGGAGAGGGCCGAGTTCCCGGAAGACATCGCGGAAGAACGCATCCCCCGGCCCGGGAATCCACCGGCCCCCGACCGCGGTGCGCGCTCGCCCGGAGACGCCCCAGCAGCGGAGGAAACCGATGAAGTGATCCAGTCGGCAGGCGTCGAAGCGGCCGAAAAGGGAGCGCAGGCGCTCTTTCCACCAGGCGAACCGCGAGCGCCGGTGGGCGCTCCAGCGGTAGACGGGGTTCCCCCGGAGCAGGCCGGTCCGGCAGAAGTAATCGGGCGGGGTCCCCGCCACGAGTGAGGGCCGGCCGGAGCGTTCCAGGTGGAACAGCCCGGGATTGGCCCAGACGTCCGCGCTGTCCTGCGCGACGAACAGCGGGATGTCGCCGATGAGGCCGATCCCCAGTTCACCGGCGCGGCGGCGAAGGGCCGCTTACTGGAGTTGGAAGACGAATTGCTCGAACCGCACGAATTCCGCCTCCTCGCGTTCCCGGGTGCGGAGGGAGTCGAGCGTGGCGGGGTTCCGCCGGCGTTGCGCTTCGGGCCAGGCGTACCAGGGGCGGCCGGGGTGGAGGCGCTTCAGGATGCGGAAGAGCGCGAAGTCGTCCAGCCACGCGGCATTCGCCTCGCAGAAATCATGAAACCGCCGGCGGGACCGCATCCGGGTGGAACGCTCGAATGCCCGCCGGAGGGCGACCTCCTTGGCTCCTGTGACGAGCGGGGAGTCGACCCGGTGGGCCCGCCGGTCGCGCTTCGCGGGAATCCCCCCGCGGCTCATCAGGCCGTCGCGCAGGAGGTCCTCGAGGCTGATGAGCACCGGATCGCCGGCGAAGGTGGAAGAGTAAGGAGAGAATCCCTCTCCCGCTGGGCCCACAGGGAGCATCTGCCACCACCGCTGCCCCGCCCCGGCGAGGAAATCGAGGAAACGGCGCGCGGGCGGGCCGAGGTCGCCCACGCCGTGGCCGTCGGGGAGTGATGTGACATGCGCGAGGATCCCGCCGGCCCGGGTCCCGAGAGTGGGGATCCGGCTCATTCGCGGGAACCGCCGGCGCGACGGGGCTGGAAGGTGGGGAGACAGCGGGAGCCCGGACGGTTCACCGGCGCCAGTCTACACGCCCCCGGGAATCGACCGGGCGGGCGGGAATGCGGTCGCGGTCCTCTGACCGCCCGGGCCCGGCAGCCCCACCTCTCCCGTGCTAGACTCCCGCCCGTGACACAGGACACCACCCCGCTCGGCGAACGCCTTCACCGCCGCTGGCAGGAGATCGGGACGTTCTTCCGGCGCGACATCTGGCTCCACAAGCCGGAAAGCCGGATCCGGCGCTTCGGATACCACATGCTCCGGATGGGCGTCCTCACCGTGGAGGGAACGATCAGGAACGATGTCTCCCTTCTCTCCGCCGCACTCACCTACCAGGTCGTCTTCGCGCTGGTCCCGCTGCTCGCGGTCGTCCTCTCGATGTTCAAGGGCTTCGGCGGGCTCTCGGGGGTCTCCGGGAGGGCGAAGGATTTTCTCCTCCGCTACATCACCCCCGAGGTGGGCGACCGGCTCGTCACGACCATCGACTCGTTCATCGCCAACATCAATGCCGCCGCGATCGGAGTCGTGGGTTTCTTCGCGCTGCTCTACACCGCCCTCTCGCTCATGCACACGATCGAGAAGACGTTCAACCGGATCTGGGGGATCAAGAACCCCCGCCCCCTCCTCCGGCGATTCACCGTGTACTGGACCATCCTCACGGTGAGCCCGATCCTCCTCGCGGCCTCCGTCGCGATGACGACCTTCGTCCAGAGCAACGGGCTCTACGCCTGGCTGACGAGAACCGTCCCGTGGTTCGGGACCGCCACCCTCACCGTCGCCCCGTTCGCCTTCGCCTGGGTGCTGTTCACGGGGGTGTACCTGATCATGCCGAACACCCGGGTCCAGTTCCGCGCCGCGTTCATCGGCGCGCTGGTCGCGGGAACGAGCTGGGAGGGGATGAAAGGGCTGTACGTCTGGTACAACACGAAGATCGTCACCGCGTACACGTTCTACGGTTCGCTCGGATCGATCCCGGTTTTCCTGCTCTGGATCTACCTGAGCTGGATCATCGTGCTCTTCGGGGCGGAGGTGGCGTTCGCGGTGCAGCATGCCGGGACCTACAAGCGGGAGCTGGAGGCGGTTCAGCTCAGCGCGGCGGACCGGGAGCGCCTGTCCCTGGTGATCGCGGTCCTGACGGTGCGCCCGTTCGAGGCGGGGGAGCCGCCGCCGACCGCCGACCAGATCGCGGCCCGCATGAACGCCCCGGTCCGCGTGGTGAACGACATCCTGTTCCATCTCGCGGCTCAGGGGATCGTGCGCGGGGTCGAGTCGGGCGGTCGGAAGGACCCCGGCTACATGCCCGCGCGCGACCCGGCCGGGATCAGCGCCCGCGACGTGATCCACGCGCTGCGGACCTCCGGGGATCCGTGCGTGCTGCCGGATGCCGACGGCGCGTCGGCCGCGTACCGGCTGCTGGACGAAGCCGAAGCGCAGGCGACCGGGCCGCTGGAGCGCGTCTCGCTCAAGGAACTGGCCGGGCGGAACGGATCCGGTCCGGTCGCGATTCCCGGTGACGCCCCGGTCGAACCCGCTACTTGATCGCCTCGAAACCGTTCGCGCCGATCACGTTGTAGCCGCCGTCGGTGTTCTCGTTCGAGAAACCGTCGTACGCGTTCTTCGCCGCGTAAATCCGGAGCGTCTGCCCCTCCGTGGGAATTCCGCGGTGGCCGTTCGTGCCGGGAGGCGGCGCGCCGGCGCCGATCCAGCTCCGTGTCCAGTACCGCACGTAGACCAGCCCGCCCTTCTCCAGCCCCTCCCCCTTCTCGACCGCATCAATCGCGACCTCCGCCACCCAGTGCGAGGTCAGCCACTTCTCGGACTTGACCTCCCGCCCGTAAATCGCAAGCACCTTCCCCGTCACGATGTGCGTCGCAGTTTCCTTCAGCGTCTCCCCGTTCATATCGACCTTCTCGGCGAGGAGCGGGGTGATTGCGAGAAAAGTGGCTGCGGCGAGGAGGAGGGTCATGCGCGTCTTCATGGAAGGACTCCCTGAGTGTGCCGGAAAGGCGCGGCCCGGGGGTCCGGAACGACTCCCCCGCCCGCGCGTCACGTTTCAGACGCCGCGGCGGGGACCCGGTTCCCGGAATTCCCCGCGCGGGCGGCCCGTGACAACTCTCTACATTCCGGGATGACGCGGTGACATGCAGGCGCGGGGATCGGGATAGCGTCCCGGCATGAAACCGCACCGGCCCTCCTGTCTCGCCGATCGCCGTCGCTCCGAGGACCAGAAGGCCCTCACCCCCGCGCGCCGCTGGCTTCTCAGCAGCCCCTCCTGGGCCCTGGCAGTCGCGCTTCACCTCCTGGCCGCCGTCGTTCTCATGAACATCGTGGAGTACGCCGCGCGCCCGCGTGCCGCGCAGTTCTTCCGCATCTCGCTGAGTCCACCCCGATCGATGGAACCTCCCGGCGGAGCCGAGGAGGGTGAGCAGGACAACGGCGTGAACGGGCGGGACGGCGAGGACAGCCCGCCGGCGGGGCCCCTGGACCCGTCCGACCCGGAACCCGCCGGTCTGTCGCTTCCCGACGCGCCCGCGGCCGCCCCTTCGCTGAACCTCGAGCCCGTCACCCTCCGCCCGGG
>JABWAY010000355.1 GCA_013360825.1 Candidatus Brocadiia bacterium
GGCGCCCCGATCTCGCCTGGCTCACCGCGCGCCTCCGGCACCCGTACTTCGCCCAGCCCCCGCCGAAATCCACCGGCCGCGAACTGTTCGACGCCGGCTGGATTCCCCGCGGCTCCGCCCCCGACGTCCTCGCCACCCTCGCCCGCCTCACCGCCGCCTCCCTCGGCTCCGCACTCTTCGCCCTCGGACCGGTCGACGACGTCTACGTCGGCGGCGGCGGCTGGAAGAACCGGTTCCTGATCGAGCTGATCGAAGAGCACGCCGGGATCCCGCTCCGCCCCACCGACGACGCCGGCGTCCCGTCGGATGCGCGCGAAGCGGCGGCGTTCGCGCTCCTCGCGTGGGCCCACCATCGGCGGATCCCGGCGAACATCGCGACCGGCGGGCGCCCCGCGATTCTGGGAAAGCTCTCCCCCGCCGGCCCGGTTTTTCTCCCACCCTCCCGGCGCGCCCGGTAATCTCCCCGCGTGCTCCCCGCCGACCTCCCGCCGCTGACCCTCCGCCAGAAAATCGCGCAGCTCATCTTCGTCGCGGCGTCCGGGTCCGCCGTCCGTCCCCGCGAAGGCGCCGACTTCGACACCGTCCGCGGATACCTCGAGGACGGCGAATTCGGCGGGCTCATCCTGTTCGGCGGGTCGATTTTCGAAACCCCCATGCAGGTCAATACCCTCCAGCGCCTCTCCCGGCTCCCACTTCTCGTCAGTGCCGACCTCGAGCGCGGCGCCGGCCAGCAGGTCGAGGGCGGCACCGATCTCCCCCCCCCGATGGCGATCGGCGCGACGGGGTCCGAAACCCACGCGCGATTCGCGGGGAAGGTGACGGCGCTGGAAGCGCGGGCGTTCGGGATCCACTGGGTCTACGCGCCGGTGGTCGATGTGAACACGGAGCCGCGCAACCCGATCATCAACACGCGCGCCTTCTCGGACGACCCCGCCGTCGCGGCGCGGCTCGGTGCGGCGTTCGTGAAGGGGATGCAGGGGGCGGGGGTCTCGGCGTGCGCGAAGCATTTTCCCGGGCACGGCGCGACGCCGCTCGACTCGCACGTCGTCCTGCCGACCGTCATGCGCGAGCGAGCGGCGCTGGACCGCGAGGAACTTCCGCCGTTCGCGGCGGCGATCCGCGCGGGGGTGGATACGGTGATGGTCGGTCACATCACGATGCCCGCGCTCGACCCGAAACTGCCGGCCTCGCTCTCCCCTGCCGCGATCGGGATGCTCCGCCGGGAGATGGGGTTCCAGGGGATCGTCGTGACGGACGCCCTCATGATGGGGGCGCTCTCCACCTTCGGCTCCCCGGCCGCGCTCGCCCTCGCCGCCGGATCCGACGTCCTCCTCTACCCGGAGGATCCGATGGCGGCCCTGGCCGACTGCGTCGAGGCCGTCGAGAGCGGCCGGATCCCCGTCTCGCGCGTCGACGAGGCCGTGGAACGCGTCCTCGCGCTCAAGACACGCCGCGGACTCTTCCAGGAACGCTCCGTCTCGACCGAGGAAATCTCGAAAATCCCCGCCCACGAATACCACGGGAAGGCCGCCGAGGCGATGGCGCACGACGCCCTCACCTGGGCGCGCCGCGGCGACGGGGCTCCGATCCCGAAAGGCGCGCGCGTGTCGCTGCTGATCGTGCGGGACGACGATTTCGCCGCCCCCCCCGAGCCGTTCCTGGCGGCGATGCGCGCCGAGGGGGCGCTGGAGTTCGCGACGGCGAAGGTCGGGCATCCGCTGCCGGAGCCGCCCGCGGGGGACGTCCTCGTCGTGGCGATCTATGCGCGGGTGAGGGCCTGGAAGGGACGGGTGGGATTGTCGGAGGAGATGGAGAAGCACGTCGGGCGGGTCACGTCCGGGCGGCGCTCCGTGGCCGTGGCCTTCGGGAACCCGTACTTCGCCGACCAGGTCCCCGCGCAGTCATTCCTCTGCGCGTGGAGCGATTCCCCGGCGGCCCAGCGCGGCGCCGCGCTGGCGCTTCATGGCCGGATCGAGGCTCCCGGAAAGATGCCGGTCCGCCTCGGGCGCTGAATCCCGCGCGGGGCTATTTCCCCTGCAGCCAGGCGTCGATCGCCTTCCCGACCTGCACCGTCGGTTTCGCGGCGTCGCCCGGGATCCACGGGCCGGTCGGGACCAGGCGGACCAGCACGGACCCGCGCAGGAACGTGATCGCGTCGGATTCGGCGAACGCCTTCTCGCCGAGGTCGTTGATCGACTTCCCGGAATGCCAGTTCTGGAACGTGCGGCCCGCGCCGACGCTCATCTGGTGGAGGAAGAGCTCGACGCGGATCCGGCGGATGTCCTTGCGGTCCCCCGGGCCGCCGGTCGGCTTGTCCCAGTCTTCATGCGCGTACTGTTTCACCAGGAGGCTGTCGAGGGTGTTCGCCCGGAGCTGGGCGCCGCGGGACTCGCCGACGTAGGGGTCGAGATCGTCGGCGTTGGCGGAGTACTTCAGTGGCGAGCCCATCGGAGTCCAGTCCCCGGCCACGGGGTAGGCCTTGAGGACGACACCTCCCCCGGTCCTGGCCGAGCCGCCGTCGTCCACCGGCTCCGGGTCGCCCGTGCACCCCGCCGCCGCGAAAGCCGCAACCCAGGCCAGCCCGATCCCCAGCGCCCGCTGCCTCATCGCCCGCTCTCCTCTTCACCCTTTTCGACCGGCAGCACGAACTCCTCCGTGTCGCTCTCCACCGCCTCCAGCCCCCACTCCCGGCGCAGGACCCCGTCGTAGTCGTCGCGCGTCCGGGAGACCGACCGGAGACCCTCCACGAACTCCTCGTAGTCCAGCCCGTCGAGGGGACGGGACCATACGACAAACAGCTGCCCGCCGTCGAGGGCGAACCGCGCCCCTCCCGTCGAGGACAGGTTGAGCTCGAGCACGCGCCGAAGCGCGAGCTGCGTTCCGCGTTTCGGGAGGTTCAGGAACGGCGCCCGGATGCTCAGCTCGCCGCCGCCGTCCGCCTGCACCGCGACCCGGGCCGAGGCGACCTTCCCGCTCCACATCTCCCCCGACCGGACGAGGGGGCTGCCGGATTCGCTCCCGAAGCGCTCGACGTACTGCGCGAGCGCCGCGCCGGCGGTTTCGCCGCGCTGCGGGACGACGATGATGTCGCCGCACTGCGACCGGAAGGTCTCCCCCGGCTGCCGGCCGGCGACGTCGTAGGTGTTCCCGCAGGCCCGGCAGCGCAGCAGCATCGGGGCAGTCTACCGGATCTTCTTCATGCCGAAGAGTTTCGATCCTCCCCATGCGGAGAGAAGCGAGAGGTCGCGGGCGAGCCAGACGCGGTAGCGGGAGAGGAGGGTCGATCCGGTGAGGAGGACCCGGGTCTTCGTCCGGGCGCTCCGCCAGGCCGCGCCGCGCGCCTCGGGAACGAGGGTCTCGGCGGCCGCGACGGCGGGGTCCCCCGGAGCGGCCGACGCGAGGGTGCGGCAGGTTTCACACCGGCCGTCCTTCCATGCGAGGTCGAGCACGGTCTCCCCGCACCCGCCGCAGGCCTTCGCGTGGCGCGGGCAGGCGGTCCGCCCGGTCACGTCGCAGGGCGACTGGTGCTCCCCGCACAGCTCGATGTCGCACGAGCCGCAGCGCTTCGCATGGTCCGTGCACGCCGCGAGCCCGCAGATGCCGCAGGCGAAGGCGTGGCGGCGGCAGAATTTCCGGCAGCAGCGCCCGCAGGAGAGGGTGTGGGCCGCGCAGCACGCTTCCCCGCAGGACTCACAGGCCGCCCCGTGCGCGGGGCAGGCGGTCGCCCCGCAGGAACAGACCCGGGCGTGCCCGGAGCAGAGCCCGGCGCCGCAGGTCTGGCAGAACGTCCGGCAGCGGGGGCAGAGGAGCGCCTCGTGGGCGGGATCGGCGCAGATGGAGGCCTCGCCCGGGGGGCCGCCGCAGGCGTCGCAGACCGGCGGGGTCGCGCGGTCGAGCGGCGGGAACCAGAGCGCGTGGCGTTCGAGTTTCCGCATCCCCTCCTGGAAGACGACGGGAACGCGGGCCGCGGGCCCCGAGAGGGCAAGGACGGCGAACGGCTCGACCGCTCCGTGTGCGCGGTGCCGGTCCTGGGCCTCGGCGAGGCGGAGGTCGCGCT
>JABWAY010000356.1 GCA_013360825.1 Candidatus Brocadiia bacterium
GGCGGCTGTGCTGGTCGCGGCGACCGCGGGATTCGCGGGCGGGTGGTCGGCAAAGCCGGCGTCGGCGGTCCCGGCGGCTGCGCCTGCGGTGGTGGTGCGGGAGGTCGAGGTGATCCGGGAAATCGAACGGCCGGTCAGTCCGGATCTGGCTGCCTGCATCGCGATTGCCGGGCAGGCGATCTACCGGGACAAGGTGAAGGCGAAGTTCAACGACAGGATTCAGGCGACCGAGGTGAGGGTCGATCCGGCGGTGCTGGGGGTGACGGTCTGTCCGGTGGCGCGGTCGATCAAGGGGCTCTGCGAGTCGCAGCCGGAGGTCTTTCAGGTGATGGAGAAGGAGTAGGGAGGGGCGGGCGGGAGGGGGGTGGGCGGCTCGCGGCGTGTGCCGGGGCGGCTTTGGGGACGCGGGTGCCGGCGACCTGAGGGCGCAGTCGGGCGCTGCGGCCTCAGTCACTCCACGATATTGCTGTGCCATCCATCCTCATGTCCTTCGGCGTCCTGCAGCGTCGTCGATCCTCACCGGCGTTCACCGACATCGATTCCGGTCCCTCCTTGCAGGCCGCCGAGATCCGCGTCGTCGAATGGCGAGTCTTATCGTGGAGCTGCCGATGGGGTCCTGCCAGACCGGCCCGGCGTGGGGTTGGGTCTAATGTTGACTAAGCGGATCAGGATTAGTACCATTCACCCCTTCACCACCCCCCAAACTCCCCCCCGCGAGACCACCTCATGATCCTCGAATCACCCCCGATCCCCCCCCACATCGCCGCCGACCTCCAGGCCTTCGAGTCGGCACTCCGAAGCTACCTCGACGGCACCCTGCCGGATGAGAAATGGCGCCCCTTCCGCCTCACCCACGGCATCTACGGACAACGTCAGGGCGGTTCCTGGCAGATGGTCCGCGTCAAACTTCCCGCAGGCGTCGTCACCGGGGACCAGCTCGGCGTCCTCGCCGAGGCCGCCAGGCGATGGGGGCGCGGCGTCGCCCACCTCACCACACGCCAGGACGTCCAGATCCACTGGGTGCCCCTCGCCGATGTCCCCACGTTCCTGCACGCGATCGGCGCCGCCGGCATGACGACGCGGGAGGCGTGCGGCAACGCGGTGCGGAATGTCGCGGCGGAAGCGCTGGCGGGGGTGAGGCCGGACGAGGCGTTCGACGTCACGCCGTACGCGGAGGAAATCGCGGAGTTCCTGATGCGGCATCCCCGCACGCAGGGACTCCCGCGAAAGTTCAAGATCGCGTTCTCGGGAACGGCCGACGACGCCGGGCAGGCGGCGATCAACGACATCGGCGCCATCGCCCGCGTCGTGGACGGGGTCCGGGGATTCCAGCTGCGCGTCGGCGGCGGCCTCGGCGTCCAGCCTCATCCCTCGGCGGTCCTGCACGACTTCCTCCCCGCCGCGGAACTCGCCGCTTCCTGCGAGGCGATCATCCGCGTCTTCGACCGGACGGGGGAGAGGAAGGACCGGAAGCGTGCGCGGCTCAAGTACGTGCTGATGCGGCTCGGACTGGAGGGGTTCCGGGAGGAGTACGAGCGGGAGCTGCGTGAGGTCCGGGAAGGGGAGAGGGCGAAGCCGTTTCCGGAATTCGACGGGGCGGTGCGGCGCGCGGAGCGCACGCCGGCGGGGGTGCGTCCGCCGAGCGAGGCCCCCGCGGATCTCGCGGAAACGGAGTGGTTCCGGTCGAACGTCCTGGCGCAGAAGCAGACCGGGTACTACGCGGTCACCGCCTGGGTGCGGATGGGAGACATCGACAGCGATCGACTGGCGGGGCTCGGCGAGGTCGTGCGGCGATACTCGGCGGACGAAGCGCGGATTTCGAACGAGCAGAATGTCGTCCTCCGGTACGTCGCGGGGCAGGATCTGCCGGCGCTTCGCGCCGATCTCGAGGCGCTGGGGCTTGCGGCGCCGAACGCGAACTCGGTGTTCGACGTCACCAGCTGCCCCGGGACGACGACGTGCGCGCTGGGGGTGACGAATTCGAAGGGGCTGGGGGACGGGCTGGTGGCGCACATGGAGCGGGCGCGGAGCCGGTTCGCCGGGGTTCCGGGGTTGAGGATCAAGATCAGCGGCTGCCCGAATTCCTGCGGGCAGCACCATGTGGCGCCGATCGGGCTGTACGGCTGCTCGAAGACGGTGGCGGGGCGGCCGGTCCCGCATGCCCTGCTGCTCTGGGGAGGATCGCTGGGAATCGATTCTCAACTCGGGAAGATCGTGATCAAGCTCCCGGCGAAGGCGGTGCCGGAGGCGGTGACGCGGCTGGTCGAACTCTGGCGGTCGGAGCGCCGGGACGACGAGCCGTTCGACGCCTTCGCACGGAGGACCGACAGGGCGAAGGTGAAGGGGCTCCTCGAGGATCTGGCGGCCGTCGATCCGGCCGACGAGGACGCATTCCGGGACTGGGGTGAGAGCGGGGCGTTCGCGCTGGCCGATCTCGGCCCGGGAGAGTGCGCGCAGTAGGCGGCCCGCGACGGACCGTCCGCCGGACCTACTTGGGCCCCGGCCCGGGTCCCGGTCCGGGTCCAGGGCCGGGGCCGGGCCCCGGCCCCCCCGCCATCCGCTGCCTCAGGCGGATCACCCGGATCGGCCCGCCGTCCACCCTCAGGCGCAGCGGCCCCTGGCGATTGTCCTGCCCGCCGGAAACCTTCTGCGGCTTGTCGTTCAGCCTGACCTCCACCGCGTTCCCCGCGGCCCGGACCAGCAGCGTCCCCCGGCCCGGACGCAGATCCAGTTTCGCCACGTTCTGCCCCCGCACCGAGATCGACACCTTCGCCGTCTGGTCCGTCGTGAATTCGATCTCGAACTCCGCGTCGTTCCACTGCCCCTCCGTCTCCAGCTCCTGCGGCACCACCAGCTCCGCACCCTTCACCACATTCTTCCCGCCCTTCTGGAAGTTCGCCGTCGACCGGCCGTCGAAGAGCTCGACCCAGCCGTCTCCTCCGTCCGGAGGACCCTGCGGGCCGGCCGGAACCGGCGGCGCCAGCGGGGAGGTCGGGCCCTCGCCCGCGACCAGCCCCTGGTACTCCTCGATGACCACATCGTCGACCGCGATCTCCCCGCCCCCGGCCAGGAACGAGAGATCCCCCGCGAGGATCGAGTCCCCGGCCGGCTCCAGCGGGTAGATCCGCAGCACGCCGTCCACCAGGCAGGTCGCGATCCGCTCCGCCACGACCATCTCCACCTCCCGCCAGACTCCCTTCTGGTCCACGGGAAGGCGGAAGGGAAGGCGGGACGGCCCGCCGCGCAGGTCGACGGTGAACTCACGCGCGCTGCCGGCCGCGTAGCGGAACCGGACGCGCGCATTGCGCGCCGAGGGCTGGGTCAGCACGGCCTCGCCGCCCGCGCCGTTCGACGCGGACTTCCCCCGGAGGATTCCGCCGGCCGCGGTCCACCCGCCCCGGGAACCGAAGCGTCCGAGATTCGTGCCGTCGCTGAGGGTCTTTGCCGGGCCCGCGGTGCCCTCCGCCTTCGCGAGAAACGCGGCCATCCCGGACAACTGTTCCTCCAGTTTCGCGTCCCGCTCCGCCCGCACGGACACGGCTTCGCACAGCACCGTTCCGCCCCCGTCCGAAAAGACCCCGGTCACGCCGCGCGGGTCGCCCTCGATCGTGCTCTGGTGGAGGGACGCGCCGTTCACGCGGGCGTGGAGTTGTGGAAACTGCTGCGGGACGATCTCGAGTTCGAGGACGAACGCCGCGTCGGGGGCCGCCTTCGGAATGGGGATCCGTCCGGAAATCGCGCGCCCGTCCGGGGCGGCGAGCCAGAGCGTCCCCTGGTCGACCCAGGCCTCGATCCCCGAGAGCAGGACGCCGGCACGCCCTCCGGTTCCGCCGTCGCCGAGCCGGAGCGTGGCCTCGATCTTCAGCATCTTCTGCCCGGAGCCGGTCCAGCCGAGGGTTCCGCCACGGAGCCAGATGGCGCCGCGCCCCTCGCGCCGCACCCCCCACGGCTCGGGCCCGGAATAGGGATTGCGGGCGGCGGCCAGCCAGTCCCGCAGCGCGGACGCGGCGTCGAACCGGTAGGTCCAGGACCAGACGCCGCGGCCCTC
>JABWAY010000031.1 GCA_013360825.1 Candidatus Brocadiia bacterium
GGCGAGCACCAGCGCGGCCTCGACGACCTGGTTGGGGTAGTTCCGGAGGAAACTGGTCACGCGGCGCGCATTCTCCCCTGACGGGCCGGCCGCGGCGCGACGGAAATCCGCGCCCGCGCCCCCCGCGCAACCCGCTCAGGCCCAGGCGTCGACGTTCGCCCAGCCCTCGACGTTGACCGTCACGGCGCCGTCCACGATCTTGCGGGCAAGACCGGTCAGAACTTTCCCCGGCCCCAGTTCCACGAACCGCCCCACCCCCGCCGCGCCGAGCCGGCGCATCGACTCCTCCCACAGCACGCTCTCCCCGACCTGCCGGCCGAGCAGCTCGCGGATCTGCCCGGGCTCGACGGCCTCGGCCGCCGTGACGTTCGAAATCACCGGGATCCTCGGCGCGCGGATCTCCGTCCCGGCCAGCGCCTGCCGGAGCGCCTCCACCGCGGGCGCCATCAGCGGCGAGTGAAACGCCCCCGCCACCTTCAGCGGAATCACGCGCTTCGCCCCCGCCGCCTTCGCGGCCTCCCCCGCAGCCTCGACCGCCGCCACCGCGCCGCTGATCGCCGCCTGCCCGGGACCGAGAATGTTCGCGATCACCACCACCCCCTTCCCTCTCCCCGCCGCGACCGCCGCCCGCAACGCGTCAAGATCCAGGCCGAGCACCGTCGCCATCGTCGACGGCTGCCTCTCGCACGCCGCCTGCATCGCCTCGCCCCGGCGCCTCACCAGGCGGACCGCATCCGCGAAACTCAGCGACCCCGCGAAGACATGCGCCGTGTACTCCCCGAGCGACAGCCCCGCCGCCGCCTCCGCCACCAGCGGCGCCCCCTTCTCCTCCAGCGCCCGCACCGCCGCGATCGAGTGCACCAGAATCGCCGGCTGGCAGACGTCCGTCCGGTTCAGGAAATCCTCGGGCCCCTCGAAGCACGCCTTCGCCAGGTCGAATCCCAGGATCCCGCCCGCCTCCTCAAACGTCCGCCGCGCCGCCGCGGACCGCTCGCACAGGTCCTTTCCCATCCCGACCGCCTGCGCGCCCTGCCCGGGAAACAGCGCCGCCGTTTTCATCCTGGTCTCCCCTGTTCCTCGACCGCCGCCCCGGACCCGCCTAGTACTTCAGCGCAATCCCGCCCCAGGTCAGCCCGGCGCCGAACGCCACCATCACCACAAGGTCGCCACGCTTCACGCGCCCCGACTTCACCGCCTCGTCCAGCGCGATCGGCACGCTCGCAGCCGAGGTGTTTCCATAGCGCTCGATGTTGATCATCATCCTCTCCAGCGGGTAGTTCAGCTTCTCCGCCGCGTACTCGATGATCCTCAGGTTCACCTGGTGCGGAATGATCGTCGAGATCTTCGACACCGGCACCCCGACCTTCGCCGCCGCCAGCTCCACCATCTCCACCATCTTCGTCACCGCGAACTTGAACACCTCGCGGCCCTTGATGTGGATGAAGTGCTTCTTCTGGTCGATCGTCTCGTGCGTCGGCAGCATCCGGGTTCCGCCGGCGGGAAGCGACATGACGTCCTCGTGGCCGCCCATGGAGTGGAGGGACGAGAAAAGAATTTCGCTCGGCCCCTCGGGCATCGGCCGCAGCACCGCCGCCCCCGCCCCGTCGCCGAACAGGATGCAGCTCGTCCGGTCCTCCATGTTGATGATGCTGGAGAGCTTCTCCACGCCCACCACCAGCACGTTCCGGTACCCCATGGCCCGCGCCATGCTCCAGCCGACCGAGAGCGAATAGATGAACCCGGTGCACGCGGCGCTCACGTCGAACGCGGCCGCCCGGGCGCACCCGAGCGCATGCTGCAGGTGGCACGCCGTCGAGGGGAACGCGTTGTCCGGGGTGACCGTCCCGACCACGATCAGGTCGATCTCCTCCGGCGCGACCCCCGCGGACTCCATCGCCCGCTTCGCCGCCTCCACAGCCATGTGGCTCGACGCCTCGTCCGCCCGCGCGTACCGCCGCTCGCGGATCCCGGTCCTCTCGCGGATCCACTCGTCGGAGGTCTCGATTCCCTTGAAGTCGTGGTTCGTGAAGACGCGCTCCGGGACGTAGCTCCCCGTGCCCGCGATCCCGATTTTCGGAAGCTGGTTCATGCGCTAGGCGCTCATCGGATAGCGGGAAATTTCGGCGGCGATCTTCTCCACGATCTTCTCCCGCGCGCAGTCCGACGCGCGCTTGAGCGCGTTGAAAATCGCCTTCGCGTTGGACCGCCCGTGCGCGATCATCGTCACGCCCTTGACCCCGAGGAGCGGCGCCCCTCCGTAGCTCGCGAAGTCCGCGAGGAGGCGCGCCCGGTCCGCCAGCGCGACCAGCGCGGCATCCCCGCTCCCGCGCAGCGGCCCGTCGATCTGCCCGAGCATCAGTTCGCCCATCCCCTCCCACGCCTTGAGAAGGATGTTCCCCGCGAATCCGTCCGCCACCACGACGTCCGCGGCGCCCTCGGCGATCGCCGTCGGCTCCACGAACCCGATGTAGTTCAGGTCCGTCTTCTTCACGAGGTCGCGGGCGGCCTGCACCAGCTCCGTCCCCTTGTCCTCCTCCTCGCCGATGTTCAGGATCCCCACGCGCGGCGCGGCGATCCCGCGTACCTTCGCATAGAGCGCGCCCATCAGCGCATACTGCAGCAGGTGCTGAGGCTTCGGCAGAATGTTCGCCCCGGCGTCAATCACCGTGCACTCGCCCTTGCGCGTCGGAAGCGGCGTCGCGATCCCCGCCTTGAGCACGCCGGGCAGATGCCCGAGCAGAAAGAGGCTCCCGCCGACGCACGCCCCGGTGTTCCCCGCCCCGACCCACCCGTCCGCCATCCCCTGCGCGCACATCCCCACGCACTTCACGATCGAACTCTCCCGCTTCTCCTTCAGCGCCCGCGCGGGATGCTCCCCCATCTCGATCACCTGGGCCGCCGGGACCAGCTTGACATTCGCAGGCGCCCCACCAAGCAGCGGCTGGAGCTTCTCAGGCTGGCCCACCAGCAACACGGCATCCCCGGGCGCCGCTGCCGCATACTCCAGCGCTCCGCGCACGATCTCGGCGGGAGCGTGGTCCCCGCCCATCGCGTCGAGGGCGATGCGCATCTCTAGAGCTTGATGACCGGTTCGCCGTCGTAATAACCGCAATTCCCGCACACGCGGTGCGGACGCCGCCTCTGGTGGCAGCGCGGACACTCCGCCAGATGCAGCGGCGCGAGTTTGTGCCGGTCGTGCGTCCGCTTCTTGCGCGTCCGCGACCTTGAGAATTTTCTCTTTGGATTGGGCATGTCGGTTCCTTGGACTTGGGCTTCGAAGAGCGGGGAAGTCTATGGGGGGTCCGGCAGGAAGTCAAGGAAGGGACGGACGTTCGGGGAAGGGCGGGCGCCGCGGAGGAGCCGCTCCCCTATCCGAGCGCCTTCCGGATCGCCGCCCGCGCCGCGTCCAGCCCCGCCGGAACGCGCGCGGGGTCCTTCCCTCCGCACTGGGCGAAATCCTTCTTGCCGCCCCCGCCCGCCCCCATCGCCTTCCCGGCTTCCTTCGCGATGGCGCCGGCGTCGAGTTTCCCGACGAGGTCGGCGCGCACGCCGATCACCAGGACCGGCTTGTCCTCGAAGACGCTCCCGAGCGCGGCCGCCGCGAGCTTCGAATCCTTCACCAGCGTGTCGATCATTCCGCGCAGGTCGTCCGCGCTGCGCCCCTGGAGCTGTTCCACGACGGCCTTCTCGCCGCCCGCGGGGAACGCCTTCCCGACCAGCCCGCCCGCCTCGTCAGCCGCGGCCGCCCGGCGCGCCCTCTCCTGCTCGCGCTTCAGCACCTGCAGCTCGTCCAGGAGTTCCTGGATCCGGCTGGGGAGTTTCGACGACGGCGTGTTGAGCATCATCGACGCCGCCTGGACGCGGTCTTCCAGCGCCATGACCGCCTGGACCGCGCCGAGCCCGGTCACCGCCTCGATCCGGCGCACCCCGCCCGCGACCGACCCCTCCCCCGTGATGTGGAAGTACCCGATCGCCCCCGCCGCGGGGACGTGCGTCCCCCCGCAGAGCTCGCGCGACCAGTCCCCCACCGACACCACGCGCACCACATCGCCGTACTTGTCCTGAAAGAACATCAGCGCGCCCAGGGATTTCGCCTGCGCCATCGGCATCTCCGCCGTGGAGACCGCGGCGTTTTCCATGATCCGCTCGTTCACGGTGTTCTCGATCCGCCGCAGCTCGTCGCGCGTGAGGGCCTGGAAGTGGTTGAAGTCGAACCGCAGCCGGTCCGGGGCGACCAGCGACCCGGCCTGCTCGACATGTTTCCCGAGGACCGCCCGCAGCGCGTTGTTCAGGATGTGCGTCCCGGTGTGGTTGCGCTCGATCGCCCGGCGGCGCTCCACGTCCACGGCCGCCTGCAGCGACATCCCGGGCTTCAGCGTCCCCTTCTGCACCTTCCCGTGGTGGAGGAAATACCCCTCGACCTTCTTCGTCTCCTCGACCCGGACCTCGACCCCGTCTCCGCGGAGAAATCCCGAGTCGCCGACCTGGCCGCCGCTCTCCGCATAGAACGGCGTCCGGTCCAGGATCACGCGAACCGAGGTCTCCGCCCCCGCGCCGTCCACCGTGTCACTCCCGACGATGATCCCCTTCACCACCGCCGTCCCGGACAGCTCCGAATACCCGAGGAACTGCGTCGGCTTGACATGCGGCTTGATCTTCGCCAGCGGCCCGAGCGCGAACACCTGCTCCGAGGTCGCGCGACCGCTTTTTTTCACGTGCTCGTCCATCAGCGCCGCGTACCCGGCGCGGTCGATCCCGACCCCGCGCTCCTTCGCCAGCACCTCCAGCTGCTCGAACGGATACCCGTGCGTCGCGTGCAGGTCGAACGCGACCTGCGCGCTGAACTCCGCCCCGCGCGCGCCTTTCACCCGTGCGAACTCCCGCTCCATGACCTCCGCCGCCGCCTCCAGCGTCCGGTCATAATGCTCCTCCTCCGCCTTCACGATCCGCGCGATGTTCTCCCGCCGCTCGACGATCCCGGGATACGCCTCCCCCATCGCCTCGCAGACCGCCGGCACCAGCCGATACACCCACGCGTCGCGCATCCCCAGCGACCGCCCGTCGTCGCACGCACGCCGCAGCAGCCGCCGCACGACATACTCCCGCTCCGTGTTCCCCGGCTGCACCCCGTCCCCGATCAGAAACGTCACCGCCCGCGCATGGTCCGCGATCCGCCGGAACCGCGGCGTGTCCGCCCCCTCCGGCGCATACACCTTCCCCGTGATCTCCTCGATCCGCCGGATCAGCGGACGGAACAGGTCGGTGTCGAAATTCGTCGGGACGCCCTGAAGCGTCGCGGCGACGCGCTCCAGCCCCATCCCGGTGTCGATGTTCTTGCGGGGAAGCGGCGGCAGCGACCCGTCGGCCTGCCGGTCGAACTGGGTGAAGACCAGGTTCCAGATCTCGATGTGCCGTTTGCACCGGTTGCACAGCGGCGTGCAGTCCGGCTTCCCGCACCCGTACTGCTCCCCGCGGTCGAAGTAGATCTCGCTGCAGGGCCCGCATGGGCCATTCGGGCCGTCCGTCGGCGCGTTCGCCGGCCAGAAGTTGTCCTTCGCGTCCCCCTTGAAAATCCGCTCCCGCGGGATGATCTTCGCCCAGATCTCCAGCGCCTCGGAGTCGTCCTGGTAGACCGTCACGTTCAGGCGCGCCGGGTCGATCCGCAGGTCCTGGGTGCAGAACTCCCACGCCCAGGGAATCATCTCGGCCTTGAAATAGTCGCCGAACGAGAAGTTCCCGAGCATCTCGAAGAACGTGTGGTGGCTCGGCGTCCGGCCGACGTTCTCCAGGTCCCCCGTCCGCATGCACTTCTGCGACGTCGCCGCCCGTACGTACGGCTTGTTCCCCTTTCCCAGGAACATGTCCTTGAACTGGTTCATCCCGGCACCGGTAAAGAGGACGCTGGGGTCGTTCTCGGGCACGAGCGAGTCGGACTTCTCCACGGTGTGGCCGCGCTTGCGGAAGAACTCAAGGTACCGGCTGCGGATTTCGGAGGCCTTCATGGGTCGCGAGGGTTCCTGGGGCTGGGGATCTGGAATGCCGGAAAATTCCGGGGTCAGACGGGGCGGAAAGGTTAACAGACCATCCCGGGCGGAGGTTCGGAAATTCCGCCGCGGAACCGCCCCTCCCCTCCCTCCCGCGCTGCCCGGCGCAGGCCCGCCTCAGCCTCGCGCCGCACCGGGCGCCGCTTCGGCCGGCGGCGGAAGAGAGGACTTCCGGATCCCGTCCTCCAGCGCCTTCATCACGTCGGGATTCTGCTCGAGGAACTCCCGCGACTGATCGCGTCCCTGCCCCAGGCGCGTCGAGCCGAAGCTGAACCAGGTCCCGGACTTCTGCACCACCTTGTGCAGCTCCGCCAGATCCAGCACGTCCCCCTCCCGCGAAATCCCCTTCCCGTAGATGATGTCGAACTCCACCTTCCGGAACGGCGGCGCCAGCTTGTTCTTCACGATCTGCGCCCGCGCACGGTGGCCGATGGTCTCCTCGCCATGCTTGATCGCGGTCACCCGCCGGCACTCGACCCGGACGCTGGCGTAGAACTTCAGCGCGCGCCCCCCGGGGGTGGTCTCCGGGTTGCCGTACATCACGCCGATCTTTTCCCGCACCTGGTTGGTGAAGACGATCGCGGTCTGCGACTTTCCGAGGGACCCGGTGAGTTTGCGGAGCGCCTGGCTCATCAGGCGCGCCTGCAGCCCGACGTGCGTGTCCCCCATCTCTCCTTCCAGCTCCGCTTTCGGAGCCAGGGCCGCCACGGAATCGATCACGATCAGATCGACCGAGTTCGAGCGCACCAGCAGGTCCGCGATCTCCAGCGCCTGCTCCCCCGAGTCCGGCTGCGAGAGCAGCAGGTTGTCGAGCGCGACGCCGATCTTGCGCGCGTACACCGGGTCCAGCGCGTGCTCCGCATCGATGAACGCCGCCGTCCCGCCGCTGCGCTGCGCATTCGCGACCAGGTGGAGGCAGACCGTCGTCTTCCCGCTCCCCTCCGGCCCGAACACCTCGCTCACGCGCGACCGGGGAATCCCCGTCCCCCCCAGCGCCAGGTCCAGCGACAGCGACCCCGTCGAAATCCCGCTCACGATCTGCTTCGGCTCCGCCCCCAGCCGCATGATCGCCCCGCGGCCGAACTGCTTCTCAATCGTGGCGATGGCCTGCTGAAGGGCTGCTTTCCGGTTGTCGGGGCGGGCGGATTCGGACATCGGGGCATCTCCGGGAGGCGTGGAAGGGCGGAGTCTAACGGGGATCGTCCGGGAGCGGAAGGAACGGCGGCGCGCTCAGGAGGTCGGCGGATCGTCAGGCGGGCGCAGGGCGAGGCGCTCCAGAATTTCGTACGCCGATCCGCCGGGAGCGAGGGTCGAGTGGACGAGGGCGATGCTGCGCACGGGGAATCTTGCGGGCTGGACGGCCAGCCGCGCCACCGCCTGAAGCAGGGCGCGCGCTCCCCGGGACGAGCGGACGCGGCCGATCGTCAGGTGCGCTCGAAACGGGCGCGACTCACGGGCGAAACCGAGAGCTGCGAAGGCGTCCTCCGCAGCGGCGGCCAGCCGCGCCAGCACGCCCGGCCTGTCCCGCAATCCGATCCAGACGACCCGCGGCGTCCCGCCCCCGAATGTCCCGGCCTCCGCGAGTTCCACTTCCCCGCCGCAGGCCGACCCCGCGATCCGCCGGCAGGCCCCAAGGATCGCCGGAACCATCGCCCCGTCCGTCTCCCCGAGAAACTTCAGCGTCACATGCGCCTTCCCGGCCCCGGTCCAGTTCACATCCGCTCCGGCGCGCCCCAGCTCCGACTGTGCTCCTGCGACCGCGCCGCACACCTCCTCCCCTGCCTCCACCGCCACGAACAGCCTCACGGCGGAGGCGGCCTCAGATGGCCGCGGTGCTGCGCCTCCCACAGTTTCACGTGCTTGGAAAACACGTAGAACGCGCTCGCCATCGCGATCACGAACCCCGCAAGTCCGTCCAGCACGCCGAGCTTCCTTACATAGACCTCCAGGAACTTCACCGGCGGATGGAGGACCAGCATGAGGTACGAAAACCGGCGCCCGCGGGCCCGGGTCTGCTCGACGGCGACGTCGCCGAAGTGATTGATGGTCCGGATCTGGTGGGAGAAGTTCTTGTAGGTGAAGTGGTGAAGGTCGGCGGCGAGGTCGCGGACCGGCCCCCCGGCGACCAGCTTGTCGTGCGGATCCTCCCCCTCCCACCGGGCCTTCCCGCGCAGGACGAGCCGCGTCTTCCAGTCCGGATACCAGCCGCAGTGACGGATCCAGCGCCCGAGGTAATGCACGAGACGGCGCACGCGGAACGCGACCGTCTCCCCAGGACTCTCCAACGCCTTCTCAATCGCGGCCCGCAGCTCCGGCGTGCAGGTCTCGTCGGCGTCGAGCGAGAACACCCACTCGCGCGTCGCCTGCTCGATCGCAAAGTTCTTCTGCGCGACGTACCCGGGCCACGCGCGCTCGAAAACCCTGGGCGTGAACGTGCGGGCGATTTCGACGGTCCGGTCGGTGCTGAGCGAATCGACAACGACGATCTCGTCGCACCAGGCGACCGATGCCAGACACTCACGGATCCCCGCCTCCTCGTTCCCGCAGATCACGACCGCGGAAATCGAGGCCCTCCGTCGCGGCACTTCGGAAACCGCCCCGGCCGCCGCCGGGACACCTTCTTCAGTGACCATAGGCCTCCAGATCGAGCCCTGATTCTGCGCCTCCGCGCGCCGGAACGGTCATGGAATTTGACAAATTCCGCGCTGGCCCTGAGACTCGGCGGAGCGACCCGGATTCCGCAGCACCGGGCGACTTTGGCCTTTTCCCCTCGGAGAGCCTCTCGCATGGCCAGTTCGTGCGGCTGCTGGGTCCGCGATTTCCTCTGTTCCTCGATCGGCCGCAAGACCGTAATGGCGGCCACCGGGCTCGCGCTGTTCGGTTTCATCGTCGGCCATCTGGCCGGAAACCTGCAGGCGTTCATCCCCGACCACGGCGCCACGATGAAACAGTATGCCGACATGCTCCATTCGAAGCCGGCCCTGCTGTGGGGTGCACGAATCGGGCTCCTCGTGCTCCTGCTGGTCCACGTCGTCACCGCCGTCAGCCTCGCCATCGCCAACAGGGCCGCCCGGCCCGTCCCCTACCAGGCCAAGGCGTGGCGGGAGGCGTCCTACGCCTCCAGGACGATGATGGTCTCCGGCCCCCTGATCCTCTTCTACGTCGTCTATCACCTCCTTCACTTCACCACCGGCCACGCCCACCCCGATTTCCAGGCCGGTGATCCCTACCGCAACCTCGTGATCGGGTTCTCCAATCCCCTGGTCGCGATCGTCTACATCGCCGCCATGGCGATGCTCACCGCGCACCTCGCCCACGGCCTCTGGAGCGTCGCCCAGACGCTCGGCATCAACCACCCGAAATACACCGCCACCCTCCGGCGGCTCTCCGTCCTCATCGCCCTCCTCATCGGCGCCGGCTACATCTCCGTCCCCGTCGCGGTCCTCGCGCGCATCCTCAAGTAGAGCACCCACCCGTGGAACTCAAGTCGAACATCCCTTCCGGGCCGATGGACCAGAAATGGGAGAAGCACCGCTTCGACCTCAAGCTCGTGAACCCGGCGAACAAGCGCAAGTACACGGTCCTGGTGGTCGGCACGGGGCTGGCGGGGGCGAGCGCCGCGGCGTCGCTGGCGGAGCTCGGCTACAACGTGAAGGTGTTCTGCTTCCAGGATTCGCCGCGGCGGGCGCACTCGATCGCGGCGCAGGGCGGGATCAACGCGGCCAAGAACTACTGCAACGACGGCGACTCGGTTCACCGGCTGTTCTATGACACGGTGAAGGGCGGAGACTACCGGGCGCGCGAGGCGAATGTCCACCGGCTGGCGGAGATCTCGGTCAGCATCATCGACCAGTGCGTGGCGCAGGGGGTGCCGTTCGCGCGCGAGTACGGCGGCCTGCTCGCGAACCGCTCGTTCGGGGGCACGCAGGTGAGCCGCACGTTCTATGCGCGCGGACAGACGGGGCAGCAGCTCCTCCTTGGCGCGTACCAGGCGATGATGCGGCAGGTCGGCCTCGGCAAGGTGCAGCTGCTCCCGCGGACCGAGATGCTCGACCTCGTCCTCGTCAACGGCGCTGCCCGTGGGGTCGTCACCCGCCACCTCGTGACCGGGAAGCTCGAGGTCCACACGGGAGACGCCGTCTGCCTCGCCACCGGCGGCTACGGCAACGTCTTCTTCCTCTCCACGAACGCGAAGGGATCGAACGTCACCGCAGCCTGGCGCGCGGCGCGCCGCGGGGCGCTGTTCGCGAACCCGTGCTTCACGCAGATCCACCCGACGTGCATCCCCGTCAGCGGCGACCACCAGTCCAAGCTCACGCTGATGTCCGAGTCGCTCCGGAACGACGGCCGGATCTGGGTCCCCACGAAGAACGGCGACACCCGGAGCCCGTCCTCCATCCCCGAGGCGGAGCGCGACTATTACCTGGAGCGCCGCTACCCCTCCTTCGGCAACCTCGTCCCCCGCGACGTCGCCTCGCGCGCGGCAAAGTCCGCCTGCGACGAAGGACGCGGCGTCGGACCGGGCGGCAAGGGTGTCTATCTCGACTTCGGCGACGCGGTCCAGCGCCTCGGCCAGAAGGCGATCGCAGAGAAGTACGGAAACCTGTTCGACATGTACCAGCGCATCACCGACGAGAACCCGTACAAGGTTCCGATGAGGATCTACCCCGCCATCCACTACACGATGGGCGGGCTCTGGGTCGACTACAACCTCATGTCCAACATCCCCGGCCTCTACGTCCTCGGCGAGGCCAACTTCTCCGACCACGGCGCCAACCGCCTCGGCGCCTCCGCGCTGATGCAGGGCCTCGCCGACGGGTACTTCATCATCCCGTACACCATCGGCGATTACCTCGCGAAGACGAAGCTCGACAAGGTCGCGCCGGATCACGCCGAATGCAACCGCGTGAAGCAGGACGTCTCGGAACGCCTCCAGAAACTCATGGCCGGCAAGGGCAAGCGCACGGTGGACTCGATTCACCGGGAGCTCGGAAAGCTGCTCTGGGACAAGTGCGGGATGGCGCGGAACGCCGCGGGGCTGAAGGAGGCGCTCGGAAAGCTCCCGGATCTGCGCGAGGAATTCTGGAAGAACGTGACCATCCCGGGAAGCGGCGAGAGCTTCAACCAGTCCCTCGAACGCGCGGGCCGCGTCGCCGACTTCCTCGAATTCGCGGAAGTCCTCCTCACCGACGCCCACGACCGGAACGAGTCCTGCGGAGGACACTTCCGCGAGGAATACCAGTCCCCCGAGGGCGAGGCGCAGCGGGACGACGTGAATTTCGCCCACGTCGCGGCCTGGGAGTACAGGGGGCCGGGAGAAAAGCCGGTGCTGCACAAGGAACCCCTCACCTTCGAGATCGTCCACCCGACGCAGCGGAGCTACAAATAATGAAGATCACTCTTCATGTCTGGCGCCAGAAAGGCCCCTCCGACGCGGGACGGATGGCGACGTACCATCACGAGGCGCACGCCGACATGTCGTTTCTCGAGATGCTCGACACGCTGAACGAGGGGCTGACGCTGAAAGGCGAGGAGCCGGTGGCGTTCGACAGCGACTGCCGGGAGGGGATCTGCGGGATGTGCGGGATCGTCATCAACGGCATCCCGCACGGTCCCCGGAAGTCCACGACGACCTGCCAGCTGCACATGCGCGAATTCAAGGACGGCGACCACATCACGCTCGAACCGTTCCGCGCGGCGGCGTTTCCCATCGTCCGCGACCTGGCGGTCGACCGCGCGGCGTTCGACCGCGTGATCCAGGACGGCGGCTTCGTCTCCGTCAACACGGGGAGCTGCCAGGACGCCAACTGCATTCCCGTGCCGAAGAAGGCCTCCGACCTCGCGATGGACGCCGCCCAGTGCATCGGGTGCGGCGCCTGCGTCGCGTCCTGCCCCAACGCGAGCGCGATGCTCTTCGTCTCCGCCAAGGTCTCCCACCTCGGACTGCTCCCCCAGGGACAGCCTGAGCGGGGGGATCGCGCGCTCCGGATGGTCCACCGGATGGACGCCGAGGGGTTCGGCAACTGTACGAACACCCGGGAGTGCGAGGCCTCCTGCCCCAAGGACATCGGCGTGGAATTCATCGCCCGCATGAACCGGGACTTCACCCTCTCCTCCGCGCTGGAACGGCAGGAGAAGGCCGGCGGCGGCGGGGGCTAGAGGCCGATGAACAAGGCCGAACTCGTCCGCGTCCTCGCCTCCGACCTCGGCCTCTCCAAGGCCGCGGCCGAACGGACCCTCAACACCCTCCTCGCCGCCGTCGCCCGCGGCCTCCGCAAGTCGGGCCGCCTCTCGCTCGTCGGCTTCGGCGCCTTCCGCGTCAGCCCCGTCAAGGCCCGCCCGGTCGTCAACCCGCGCACAGGACGGCTGACCCGGACCCGAGCCGGACGGACCGTCCGGTTCCGCGCCGGGAAAGCCCTGCGCAAAGGGCTCTGACGCCGGATTCCTCGCTCCAATTACTTAAACGGGTTAACATTCCGCTCCTGCCCCTTACCTCCTGAGGAACTTCATGAGCGCTCCCTTCCGCGGAATCGACTTCTACGCCTTCGACGAACTCCTCACCTCCGAGCAGCGCGCCGTCCGCGACGCCGTCCGCGACTGGGTCTCGAAACGCTTCATCCCCGTCATCGAACAGCACCACCGGGCCGGGACGTTTCCGATGAACCTGGTCCCGGAACTCGCCGAGATGGGGATCCTCGGGGCGCCGATCCACGGATACGACTGCGCGGGAATGGACGCCGTCAGCTACGGACTCATCCTCCAGGAACTCGAGCGCGGCGACAGCGGCCTGCGGTCCTTCGCGAGCGTTCAGACCTCGCTGTGCATGTGGCCGATCTGGGCCTACGGTTCCGAGGCCCAGAAGACCCGCTGGCTGCCGGACATGTCGCGCGGGAAGAAGCTCGCCTGCTTCGGACTGACCGAGCCGGACCACGGCTCGAATCCCGGCGGGATGATCACGCGGGCGAAGAAGAAGGGAAACAAGTGGATCCTGAACGGCGCGAAGATGTGGATCACGAACGCCTCGGTGGCGGATGTGGCGGTGGTGTGGGCGAAGGACGAGGCGGATGTGATCCGGGGATTTCTGGTGGAGAAGGGTTCCCCGGGCTTCTCGACGAAGGAAACGGTGAACAAGTGGAGCCTGCGGGCCTCCTCGACGGGAGAGCTGATCTTCGGCGACTGCGAGATCCCCGAGGAGAACGTGCTGGCGGGGGTGCAGGGGCTGAAAGGACCGCTGTCCTGCCTGACCCAGGCGCGCTACGGCATCGCGTGGGGGGCGATCGGCTCCGCGATGGCGTGCTATGACGCGAGCGTGAATTACGCCCAGACCCGGATCCAGTTCGGCAAGCCGATCGGCGCCTTCCAGCTGAACCAGGAGAAGATCGCCTACATGCTGACGGAGATCACGAAAGGACAGGCGATCTGCCTCCGGCTTGCGCAGCTCAAGGACGCGAAGACGCTGAAGCCCGAGCAGGTTTCGCTCGCGAAGCGCAATAATGTGGACATGGCGCTGACGATCGCCCGCCTGGCGCGCGACCTGCACGGCGCCAACGGAATCACGGACGAATACCCGGTGATCCGGCATATGCTGAACCTGGAGTCGGTCAAGACGTATGAAGGGACGCACGACATCCACACGCTGGTGCTCGGGCAGGCAGCCACGGGGATCGCGGCGTACCAGTAGGAGGACTGGATGGGCGACACGCTCTGGATGGTCGCGGGAACCGCGACGGGCCTCCTCGGCATCGCCCTCGTGGTCGCCGCCGCTTTCGCCGGAGCGGGAGCGCGGAAGGAGGCGCTGGCCGTCTACAAGCGCCTGCTGCTCGAGAAATCGCTCCGGGAGCTGCTCCCGACGACACGCTCCGCCTGGGAACTGGCGGCCCACTGGGCGGATCGGCTGTCCGCGATGGAGGATGCGCGCGCGGCCGACCTGCTGAAGCGCGCGGCGGATGCCTCCCGCCGGAAGGCGGACCGGATGGAAGCCGTGCGCCGGGTCCTCGCGGAGCTCGGACCGCCTCCGGCGTCAACGCCCCCCGCTTCCTCCGGAAACCCGGCTATCCCTTCTCGTAGTCGCTGATCCGGCCGATCCGGCGCTCGTGGCGCCCGCCCTCGAACGGAGTCTCCAGCCAGAGCCGGGAGAGTTCCCTGATGCGGTCCTCGGCGAGAAGCCGCGCCCCGAGGCAGAGGACGTTCGCGTCGTTGTGCCGCCGGCTCATCTCCGCCGTGAATGCGTCGTGGGCCACGGCGGCCCGGATCCCGCGCACCTTGTTGGCCGCGATGCACATCCCGATCCCCGTGCCGCAGATGGCGATCCCGCGATCCGCCGCGCCTTCGGACACCGCCCGTGCGACCCGGAGGCCGAAATCGGAGTAGTCCACCGACTCGGTCGACTTCGTCCCGAGGTCTTCGACCACATGACCGGCGGTCGCGAGCGCCAGCTTGAGGGCCTCCTTCGCCTGGAATCCCGCATGGTCGGAACCGAGTGCGATCTTCATAGTGTTTTCACCACCGAATCGACGGCCTTTCGAATGTGGCGGACCACCTCTCGATACGCATCGAGCCCCCCGCCGATCGGATCCACGATATCACGGGCCGGGTCCAGCCTCCTCGCCCGCCCTGCCGCGCCCGGGGCCAGCTCGATGACCCGCTCCAGATGCCCGCGCGTCATCACGTACACCCGGTCCGCCTCCTCGAGCATCGAGGCGGTGAGCCGTCGCGACCCCGCGTTCCGGGGACGACACCCCGCCTCCTCCAGCACCCGGATCGCCTCCCCGCTCGTCGGCGCGCCGTCCGACGCGCTCACCCCCGCCGACTCGACGACCCATCCCCGCTCCGCAAGCCGCTCCTCCGGGACGCCCAGCCGCAACGCCAGCGCGCGGCGCATCAGCGCCTCCGCCATCGGACTCCGGCAGGTGTTCCCCGTGCAGACGAACAGAATCCGCTTCCGGCACGCCTCCAGGACCACCCCCCGCTCCAGCGCCCCCTCCCGGACGATCCGGCAGGAATCCGGCCCGACCTCGACCGCCGTCGACAGCTTCGCCAGCTTCGCAGGCCCCGCATCCACGATCGCGTCCAGGTCGTCCCCGAACTGCCGGATCACGTCGGCAGGACGCGACATCGGCGGCGCATCCGCGACGTTCGCGCTGAACACCGCCACCGGCACCCCCGCCGCGGCGATCAGCGCCCGCGCGATGTCGTCCTGCGGAATGCGGAACCCCCGCACCTGCCCGTCCCGGCAGGTCAGCAGGATCGTCAGCGCCCCAGGCCAGAACCGCCGGATCAGCCGCCGCGCCGCCGGCGGAACCTCCCGCAGCCAGCCGTCGATCTCGAAACTGTGCGCCAGGTGAATCGTCAGGGGCCGGTCCTGCGGACTCCCCGTGATCTCCAGCAGCCGCGTGACACTCGAACCGCTCTCCGCATTCGTCCCGATCCCGTAGACCGTCTCCGTCGGAAACGCCACCAGCCCGCCGCGCGCCAGCACCGCGGAGGCGGAGGCGACGTCCTCGGGGCGGAACCGCCCGCGGTCGACGGAGATGATCTGAGCCGGCATGCGGGGCATTGTGAAGCGGGAAGGGGGCGCGGGCAAGGGATGGCTCAGTCCGGGGGCGTCCTTCCCGGCGCCGCTCCTTCCTCCTAAGATGGACCCTGGCATGCCCCACCTCTACCCCATCTTCCTGCGACTCGCCGGCCGCCCGGTGACGATCATCGGCGGCGGCCGGGTCGCCCTGCGGAAGGCACGGGGACTCGCGGCCGCGGGAGCCGTCGTCACGGTCGTGGCGCCGGAGTTCGCGAAGGGGCTGGCGCGGCTGCCGGTGGGCAGGGTCGCTGAGCCATGGCGCGTGGCGCACCTCCGGGGCGCGGCGCTCGTGTTCGCCGCCACGGACGACCCCGCCGTGAACCGGCGCGTCGCGGCGTCGGCGCGCGCCCGTGGGATTCCCGCCTGCGTCGTGGACAACGCCGATGCCTGTGATTTCCACGTCCCCGCGGTTTCGCGACGCGGGGACCTCGCCGTCGCGATCTCGACGGGCGGCACCTCCCCGTCTCTCGCCGCACGCCTGCGAAAACAGGTCGACCGCCTCCTCACGCGCCAGGCGTCCGCCCGCGAAAAACCGGCCCGCGCGTCGCGCGCAGCCGCCCTCGGGCGCCGCCGCCAGTCGACTTCCCGCCCCCCCCCGCTACACTGACCCCCCGGACCCGGCACCCATGGCCCCCTACACCGCCCTCGAACTCGTCCTCTTCTGGTTCGGCCTCGTGGCCTACGCCAGCGCCGGGGCCACGGCCCTGGGCGCCCTCCTCGCCAGACGGGAACAGATCCCCCACTTCCTCCGCCTCTTCACCGCCCTCGGCGCCGTCGCTCACTTCGCATTCCTCACGGCCTCCGCCTTTCGCACCCACTCCTGCCCGATGTTCCACCTGTTCGAGGCGTGCGTCTTCGCCGCGGCCGTCGCGGCGATCGCCGCGCTGGTGCTCGACATCCGGTTCGACATGCCGGCCATCACGGCGGTCGTCTCCCCGCTCGCCACCGTCGTCTCCGGAACACCGTACCTGACGATGTTCGGAACCGCCCCGCAGGCCATTCCCGAGTCCGCAACCCTTCCCTTTCACATCGCCCTCGTCGCCGTCGCGTACTCCGCGTTCCTCGTCTCCTTCACAGCGGGCGTCCTCTACCTCCTCCAGGAGCGGGAACTCAAACGGCACAGCGCGAGCGTCCTGGTCTCGGCGCTGCCGTCGCTGGAGGCGACCAACACGCTGAACGCCCGCGCGGTCATGGTCGGTTTCGTCCTCCTCACCGTGGGTCTGGGATTCGGATTCACGCGCGCCGCGATGCTGGACCGGCCGATCCTCCCGGACGGACGCGTCCTCGGCGGCGTGGTGACCTGGGCGTTCTACGGCGGGCTGACGGCGATGCGGCTGGTCCGCGGGTACCACGGCCGGAGCGCCGCGCGGATGTCCGTCTGGTCGTTCGCCGTCGCGGCGTTCACCATGTTCGGCGGGACCCTTCTCGGCTCGGGGGTCCACCACCCGTGAGCGGCCCCATCCAGGTCATCGGCGTCAGCCATCACAAGGCCCCGGTGGACCTCCGCGAGAAAGTCTCCGTCCCGGCCGGGGAAACCACCGGGTTCCTGTCCCGCCTGATCACCCCCCCGATGGTGCGCGAGGCCCTCCTGATCTCCACCTGCAACCGCGTGGAAGCCTGGATGACCGGCGAACCGGACGCCGCGGGACGCCGCGCGGTGGACCTGATCGCCGCCCACGGCGGGCTGGCACCCTCGGCCCTCCAACCCTTCATCTACGACCTCCGGGATGAACAGGCCGTCACCCACCTCTTCCGCGTGGCCTCCAGCCTCGACTCGATGGTCCTGGGAGAGACCCAGATCCTGTCGCAGGTGAAGGAAGCGTACCGGGTGGCGAAAGAGGCGGGCGCCACGGGGAGGACGTTCAACCTGCTGTTCCAGAAGGCGATCCATGTGGCGAAGCGCGTGCACACGGAGACGCGGATATCGGACGGGAAGCTGAGCGTGTCGAGCGTGGCGGTGGACCTGGCGGCGAAAGTCTTCCGGGACCTGGGGGAGAAGGCGGCGCTGGTGCTCGGGGCGGGCGAGATGGGCGAGCTGACGGCGCTCTGCCTGCGCGAACGCGGCGTGAGCCGGATCACGATCGCGAACCGGTCGCGGGAGCGGGGTGCGGCGCTGGCGGCGCGGCTCGGCGCCGTTTCGGTCGATCTCGACCGGCTGGAGGGGGCGCTGGCGGAGATCGACATCCTGGTGGCGTGCGCCGCGGGCGACGCCCCGCTTCTCACGGGGGACCTGCTCAACCGCTCGATGGGGGCCCGCGGCGGCAGGCCGATGTTCATCATCGACATCGGCGTCCCCCGCAACGTCGATGCGGCGGCCGACGGCATCCCGGACCTCTATATCTACAACATCGACGACCTGCAGGCCGTCGTGGCGCGGAACCTCGCCTCCCGGATGGAGAAGGTCGAGGCGGGGTCGAGGCTGGTCGCCGACGAAGCGCGCGACTGGCTGCGGCGGCTTTCGGAGTTCCGCGCATGATCCGGATCGGGACGCGCGGAAGCGCGCTGGCGCTGTGGCAGGCCGAACGGGTCCGGTCGCTTCTTGCAGACCGGGGGGTCCCCAGCGACCTGGTGATCATCCGGTCCACGGGGGACGCGCAGCATGATCGACCGGTGGCGGAACTCGGTGCCGGCGCGTTCACACGGGAACTCGAGGAGGCGCTGCTCGACCGGCGGATCGACGCCGCGGTCCACTCCTGCAAGGATCTGCCGAGCGCGGTCGCACCCGGGCTGTCGCTGGCGGCGATTCCCGAGCGGGAAGACCCGCGGGACGCGGCCGCGGGCCGTCGGCTTTCGGATCTGCCGCCCGGTTCGCGCGTCGCGACGTCCAGCCCGCGCCGGCAGGAGTGGATCCGCCGCACCTTTCCCGGGCTCCTGCCGGTCGCGGTCCGGGGGAACGTGGACACGCGGCTCCGGAAACTCGACGCGGGGGAGTTCGACGCGCTGCTGCTGGCGATGGCGGGGCTGAAGCGGCTGGGGCTGGCGGGCCGTGTGGTGGAGGCGTGGGACGTCGGGACACTGGTCCCCCCTGCCGGCCAGGGAGCGATCGCGGTGGAGACGCGTGCCGGGGAGGAATCCCGCGCCGCGGCGATCGACGACCCGATTCTCCACGCCGCGGTCCGGGCCGAGCGGCTGCTCTTTCAGCTCCTCCGCGCCGGCTGCCGGACCCCGATCGGCGCCCATGCGATCGTGCGGCCGGAGGGGTCGGTGGACCTGACCGTGGATCTCGCCGGGATCCGTGCGTCCGGCTCGGGCCCGAATGCGGAGACCGCCGCGATGTCCGCCGCCCTGGAACTGCGCGGCGCGGGCGCGGAGGCCATCATCGCCCGCTGGCGCTGACCCGCGCGGCCCACGCCCCGCGCCCGAGGACGAGGACGAACAGGAGGATCGAGGCCGCATTCGCAAACCCGGCCCAGGAACGCAGGTCCGGTTCTCCACCCAGGTCCGCCGCCACCCGGACGATGAGCCCCCCGTGCAGCGCCCCCAGCGGGAGCCAGAAGGCCCGCGTCCACGCGATCGGCACCGCGGCGATTGCCGGGACAATGACCGGCGCGTGCGCGAAGATCATGCTCATCGCGAACCCGAGAAAGATCGCGTGGTAGAACGCATCGCGCCCCAGCCCGCCCGCCCCGCCCGCCAGCGCCAGGATCCCCGCGAACGCGAGCCAGAGATACCCCGACAGAAGCCCGGCCGCGATGTACCGCGTCAGCCCCTTCAGGCGGATCGTCTTCCGGGCAATGTCGTATCGCAGGAGCCACGCCGCGAAGAGCAGAAAGGCCCCGCCGCAGGCGCGCAGCCCCTCCGCATACCGGAAGGTCTGCGCCACCAGGACCCCGCCCAGGAGAAGGGAGATTCCCAGAAACACGCCGACGGCCGCCCGCGACGGACGGGTCACGCGCGACAACTCCAGCCGCTCCGCGGCGATCGTCAGCACGACGAACCCGGCCCACCACGGAACGACCTGGAAAACCGGCCTCCCCGCCAGCCAGAGGGCGTTCGCCGTCACGAACACCAGCGCCGCCGCAAGCGCCACCCCGTTGAACAGCTCGGGCTGCCGCCTCAGGACCGCGACCGAGGCCCCGGCCAGCGCCACCGCCTCCACCAGAAAACAGATGCGTGGCACCGACGCGCCGACCAGGGGCGCCTCCAGCACGGACAGGACCAGAAGCACCGCCCCGGCGGCTCCGCCCGCCGGCCCGATCCAGGCG
>JABWAY010000357.1 GCA_013360825.1 Candidatus Brocadiia bacterium
CTGCGTCGTCGGCGACGGCGCGCCCGTCCGCGAACTGCTCGTCTCCCCGGACGGCGCGCGGGCCGCCGCCCGCACCGAAGGCCGCGTCCAGTTCCTCGCCCTCGCCGACGGGACACCGCTCTGCTCCTCCGACTTTCACGGCGCGCTCGAATCCTTCTCGGTCTCCCCGGACTGGACCCGGATGCTCCGAAGGGCCGCGGGTTCGGAGTTCTTCGAGATCGACACCGCGACCGGGGAGGTCGTGCACCGGTACTCCGGGCACTCGTACGGCGTCTCGTCCGCGGCCTACAGCGGCGACGGGCGGCGCGTCGTCTCCGCCGCCAACGACATGACCGCCGCCGTCTGGGACGCAGAGCCCGGCGCCGAACTCCCGCTTCTCCCGGCCCCGCGCGACGGCGGGACCGTCGCGGACTTCGATCCCGACCGCGGCCTCCTCCTCGTCGTCCCCCCCGCGGGCGGCGTCGCCGTCGCCGACGCCGCCACAGGGATCACCGCCCGCTCGCTCCGCGGCCCCCGCCCGGGAGGCGATCCGCCGCTTTTCCTCCCCAACGGACATGTCATCCTCCCCGTCGCCGATCCGCCGGATCTCGTCATCATCGACGGCTCCACCGGGAAAGACCTGCGCCGCCTCGACGTGCTCCCGTCCCGCCTCGCCGCCGTCCTCCCGGGACGCGGCGGCATCCTCGGCCGATTCAAGACCGAAGGAGGCGATACCCTTCGTGTCTGGTCCCTCACAGGCGACGAAATCGGCACCGTCGGCATCCCTCAGAACACGCACCGCTTCGCACTCTCCGACGACGGAGCGCTCATCCTCACGGCGAACAGCGGGACCCAGACCGCGTCGCTCTTCGACGTCCGCACCGGCCGGCTCCTCCACACGCTCCAGGGACATTCGGGGTACGTCCTCGGCGCCGCGTTCGCCGGCCCGGGCCGGTGCCTGACCACCGGCGTCGACGCCACCGGCCGGTGCTGGGACACCGCCACCGGCCGTCTCGTCGCCGTCCTCCCCTGGCCCCGCGTCGAGGGACTCCGCATCTCCTCCAGCCGCGACGGCCGGCTCGCCTGGATCTTCGCCGGCCGCGAGGCCCGCCTCTACGAAACCGCCACCGGGCGCCGCATCTCCCAGGTCGATACCCCCGTCGAAATCGAGTTCGCCACCTGGGCCGCCGACGGCACCTTCGCCGTCTTCGTCGGCCGCGACGGCGTCACCCGCAGGCGCGTCCCGACTGACCCCCTCGACGCCGGCCGCCGCGCCCTCCCGCGCGACCTCGCTCCCTTCGAACTCAATGAACTCGAAGTCGGAACCGCCGCCGAACGCGCGGAACTCGTCCGCGCCTGGGTCGACAGCCACCCCTCCGCCACCGCCCTCACCCGCCGGGCCCTCCTCCTCATCCGCGAACAACGCTTCGACGAAGCCCTCCCGCTTCTCCGCGGCGCCCTCGACATCTACCCGCGCCAGCGGGACGCCCTGGTCTTCATCGCCGTCGCGGAGAACGAACGGGCGAAGGTGCGGGAAGAGGGGAGTGAGGGGCGCGCGGGGTGCGTGGCGGAAGGGCTGGCGGCGCTGCGGCTGGCGATCGAGTACGGGCTCGATCCGGCGGAGATCGGGAAGGACGAGTTCGACGTGCTGCGGGCGGATCGCCGGTGGGGGGAACTGCCGGAGCGCTGAGCGCGGGTCCGCGGCGCGCACTGCTTCCCGGCCGCGGGGTTCATCGCGCCTTGCGGGCCACCGCGACGAGTCTCGCGGCCTCGGTGCCGTAGGCGCCGCCCTGGAGGCTTCCGTACAGGCTCACGTCCCCGAACCCGGCGCTCTCCAGCAGCGTCCGGAGTTCCTGCCCGGAGTAGACCGTGTGGTGAAAGGTCCAGGCGCGGGACCGGCCGCGGCGGATCAGGATCCACTCGTTCCGGATGCGCGTCCAGTCGTCGAAGATCGCGTGCCGCTCGATCAGCCACCCGCCGCCGGGGAGGCGCTGGGAGGTGGTCGGCTGGAAGATGCGCGCGAGCCGCTCCTTGCTCATCAGTTCCATCACCAGGACCCCTCCCGGGCGGAGCGACGCGTGGAGGTTTCGGAGCACGCCGAGGTCCTCGGCCTTGTCGTCGAAGTAGCCGAAGGAGGTGAACAGGCTCAGGGCCAGGTGGTACGCGCCGGGCCGGAGGAAGTCCCGCATGTCCGAGAGCACCCACTCGACGTCGACGCGCGCGGCGCGTGCCCGCGCCCGGGCCTTGTTCATCAGGAACCGCGTCCGGTCCACCCCGGTCACGCGGAAGCCGCGCCGCGCCAGCTCGACCGCGAACCGGCCCGGGCCGCTGCACAGGTCCAGAACCGTCTTCCCGCGCGGTTTCGCCAGCCGGAGCAGGGAGGTCACCTCCGCGGGGGTCCCATCGAGCCGGGACGGCGGAAACATGAACGGGTAGGTGCTCCGCCAGAAGTCCTCGTTCTCGAACCACTCGGTCGGCCGGGCAGGGGGCATGTCCGGGGCCACTCCGCTGCGGGGGAGGCCCCATCCTACGGCCCCCTCCGGCCCGCCCGGCGGAAAATTCTCCCGGCCCGGGTCCGGAATCCCCGCAACCCGCCCGAAACCCCCGGGTTCAGACGCTGACCCCCGCCACCGGAGACCCCATGCGCCTCTTCGCATCCGTCCTGCTTCTCGCCGCCCTCTCCGCCCCCGCCTTCGCCCAGGGGGCCCGCGGCGGCCGCACGAAAATGGACAGGGACGGCGGCCCCGTCGCCGGCGACCCCGCCCCCGACTTCAACCTCAAGTCGATCGACGGCGCCTTCTCCCTGAAACTCTCCTCGCTCCGGGACAAGCGCCCCGTCGTCCTTCTCTTCGGCTCCTACACCTGAGGCCCCTTCCGGGACCAGGCTGCGTCCCTCGAGAAACTCTTCCAGAAACACCGCGACCGCGTCCGTTTCTTCGTCGTCTACGTCCGCGAGGCCCACCCCTCGGACGGCGCGGGCGGGAAGGTCGCGGCCCGGAACGAGCGGGAGGGGATCGACGTCCCCACGGCGAAGACCGACAAGGAGCGCGCGGCGGCCGCCGAAACATGCAAAGAGGAGCTGAAACTCACGATTCCCGTCCTCGTCGACACGATGGACGACGCGGTTTCGAAAGCCTGGGCCGCCTGGCCGGACCGGTTCTACCTGGTGGACATGGAGGGGAAGGTGGCGTTCCGCACGGCGCAGGCGGGGAAGTGCAGGGCGTCCGACCTGGAGGACGCGCTGGTCGAGTATCTCGAGAAGCATCCCGAGATCAAGGCCGAGGAGCCGGCGCCCGGGGAGGGCGGCGCGCCGAAGAAGTAACGCCGCCGCCCGGGCCCGCTACTTCCGCAGGTCCTCGGGGACGTCGGCCGCCGGGACGGGCACCACCCGGCTCCCCTCGCCCCGGGTGGCGTGCGAGACGGTCCCGTCGTCCTTCACCCAGACCGTCATCAGCCCCTCGATCTTCACGCCGCGCGCCCGCACGTTCCCGGCGGGGCCCGCGACGATCTCCGGCTCGCCGAACCGCAGGTAGGTCGACGCCGGCTCCGCGTCCAGCGAGTCCCAGACCATCATCTCCGGCTCATGGGGAGGGACGATCACCAGGGAGGGGGCGAAGCGAAGCACGGTCCAGTCGGTCAGTGGGGTCCCGGAGCCGGGAAGCGGCGTCTTGTCCGTGCCGTCGTCAACGGTGCAGCCGGACGAGGAGAAGGTCGCCTTCACCTCCTGTGTGCTCCCGCCCGCCACCAGCGTGCTGACGAGCGAGACGGCCCGGAAATCCCGGTCGGTCTCCGTGACCACCGTGAGCCGGATCGCGTCCATGTGGACCGTCTCGCGCAGGGTCCACCCCTCCTTCGTCCGCTCCGCGTCGAGCCGGACCCACGCTGTGCGATTGCCGCGTTCCCACCGGTACCACGACGTCCCGCCGGCCATCGCGGCGGCCGCGCGCTCGTCGAAGGCGATCTGCCTGAGAATCGTGCCGGCGACGCGCGCCCGCGGCCCGCCCGCCGCGACGATCTTCTC
>JABWAY010000358.1 GCA_013360825.1 Candidatus Brocadiia bacterium
CTGCGGGTTCCGCGCGGCAGCGTAGGTGCCGCGCTCGAGCGCCGCCAGGAAGGCGCGGATCGGCTCCGGGTCGGACTCGACCCGCTCCCGATCGGCGACGAGGACGAGCTCGTCGTAGGTCGGGATCCCGAGCCGATCGACGGGGACGACCCGCGGGTCGAGGCCGCGCTCGGCGAGGTCGACCCCCTCGACGTTGAGAAAGCCTCCGAACATCGCATCCGCGCGTCCCGAGATCACCGGTGGCATCAGGTTGAAGCCGACGTCGACGAGGTCGACCGACTCGGGGTCGACGCCCGCCCGCCGGAGGATCGTCTCCAGGTAGGCGGCCTGGTAGGGGATGCCGGCGGTTACCACGGTCTTGCTGGCGAGATCAGCGGCCGTCTCGATCCCCGCTTCCGGGAGCGAGATCAGCGAGGTCAGCGGGCCGTTCACGAGCGCGGCGACGGCGACGACGTCGAGTCCCTGGTCGCGGGCGAGGATCACCTCGGGCTCGTAGGAGATCGCGAGGTCGGTGCGGCCGGCGGCGACCTGCTTGATCGGCGCCGCGGGGTCGGAGGGGACCTGTGGGTTGACATCGAGGCCCACCTCGTCGAAGTAGCCGCGCTCGAGCGCCGTGAAGACGCCGGCGTGGTCGGGATTGACGTAGAAGTCGAGGGTCAGGCTGAACGGTTCGCCGTCGTCAGCTTCTCCGCCGCCGCAGGCGGCGAGCGCGATCGCCGTCGCCAGCGTCGCGAGCGACGGCGCATCGACGCCGACCGCCGCCAGGCGGTTCGCATAGAGGATCCGCCGCGTCTCCCGCCGGACCCGCTCCCCCGCCCGGTCGAGCGAATCCCGGTCGGCGCTGAGGAAGACATCCGCCTCCGCGCCCTCGAACAGCTGGCGCGCCAGCGTCGACGACGCCCCCGGCGAGACCTCGAGGATCTCCCCCGGGTGTGCGCCCTCCCAGCCGGGCTTCACCTGCTCCAGAAAGTGCGCCAGCGAGGACGCCGCGGCGATCCGCACCGGCCGTGCGCCCGCCGCGCGGTCGCCGCACCCGGCGAGCACCAGGAACAGCCCCGCCAGCGCGGCGCGCATCACCCGGGAACCCCGACCAGCACCTCCGTCGCCTTGACGATCGCGACCGCCCTCCGCCCGGTCCTCAGCCCCAGGCGCCGCGCCGAGGCGGTCGTGATGACCGAGGTGATCCTCACGCGCGGGGCGATCTCGATCACCACCCGCGCCGACACCGGGCCGAGTTCGAGTTCGACCACCCGTCCGCGAAACTGGTTGCTGGCGCTGAGCTTCATGCCGGAAACCTCCGTGACGTCGATGTACGCGCGGTTCAGCCAGGCGGCCAGTTCCTCCGCCTCCGGAGACGCCGCCCCCCCGCCCGCAGCGGCCTCCAGCGCCCCCAGGATGGCGCGCTGCGGCGGATTCGGGGCCAGGACACCCCGCTCCCACTTGCTCACCGTCATCGGATGCACCCCCGCCAGCCGGGCCAGCCGCGCCTGCGTCAGGCCGAGGCGGCGGCGGAGATCCGCAATGCCGTGGGTGGAAGCGTTTTTCATCGGGACTAAGCCTGGGCTTAGTCTCCCGCCCCGGCACGTCCCCGTCAAGGGCAATTGCACGGAATGGGGACGCGCCGGGGCGCCGGCTCGACGGGAGGCGTGAGCGTTCCGACGCCCTCCCCTCACCGCCCCCGCTCGAGGACGTGGACCAGGCAGTGCAGCGTCCCGCCCTGCCTCCAGACCGCGGAGACGTCCACCGGGCGCACGTCGAACCCCAGGCCGCGCCAGGCGGCGATCGCTTCCCTGTCCAGCGCCTCCAGCCCGAAAACCGGGAGCCAGAGAGTGCTGTCGGCGAACACGCCGTTGGTGTACGTGACCCAGGCGTAGTCCTTCGTGGACGGCACGGCGGGGACGCGCACGACGCCGTACCCGCGCGCGGCAAGCGCCGCCGCGACGGCGTCGAACCGGCGGGCGGTCTCTTCGGAGCCGTCCGCGTCGAAGCCGGCGGGGGCAAGTCGGCGGCCGAGGCGCACGTCCCCGACGGCGAACGCGTTTCCGCCCACAGGCGCGAAGACCATTCCGACATGGTGCCGCGGCGCGTCCGGGAGGTAGATCACGGGCTCCCCGAAGACCGCCTCGGCGCGGCGGAGGAGCTCCTCGAGCGGGATGTCGGCGTTCCGTTCGGCCCACGCGACGCTGGCGAAGACGCGGTCGTAGGCGCGGGTGAAGTCGCCGCCGTCGAAGCGGAACGGAGCGATGCGCACCTCCCGCCCGAGTGCCTTTGCGACCACGAACGGGACCGACCGGTCGTTCCGCCGCGCGGCGCCGCCGAGGTGCGGCTCCGGCGGGACGATCAGCGCCCCGTCGGCCGCCGTGACGAACCGGTCCCGCGCCCAGGTGGTGATCGTCCTTCCCGTCACGACCGGGCGCACGGCCCGGCCGATCAGCCGCGAAAACTCCGCGGCGTGCTCGGGCTTCTCGACCGCCACGATGACCTCGACTTCCGCCGGCAGAGCGCGGAAGAACTCCACCCAGGTCCGGGTCACGAACCCCGCCGCCGGTGCGTACTGCACCTCGATCGTCCGCAGCCGGCCGACGCGCTCGTCGAGCAGCGCCGCCCGGCCCTCCCCGGCGCCGCCCCCGCGTGCGATCGTCACGACCGCATGCAGGGCGGCAGCCGCCAGGAGGGCCTTCGCGACCGGGAGCAGAAAACGCTTCACTTGACCTCGTCCGCCACGACCGCCTCTTCCACGGCGTCCCCGTCTTCCACCTCAATCACCAGGTCGCCGTCCGCCAGCTTCGGCGTGTTCTCCCACCATCCCAGAGCCACGTTTCCCAGCTCGGCCGGCATCACCAGCGCGTGCGTCACCCACCCTTTGGCCTCCGGCATCGCCCCGAGGTCGATCTCGGTCGCCGTCCCGGTGTCGAACGCGACATCGCGTTTCCAGAGCGTGGTCGGCGCGGGCATCATCCGGGAGCCCGGATTCGAACGCGTCTCCTGGCATTCCACGGAGATCGTCCCCGATCCCTTCCCGCTCAGCACGAGCACAAAATGCCGTTCCACCGCGTCGCCGACCTTGACCTCGCGGGCCTCCGCCCTGATCCCGACGCCGTTCACCGTCGCGGCCGGCAGCGCCGCCTCATCCCCGTCGGCCGGCGCGAGCGACGGACACCAGTCCGCCATTGCCAGCGCGGCGACAAACGCCCCGAACGCCCAGGTCCCGAGTCTGTTCATGGCTCTCTCCTTTGTTGAAGTGAAGCGCGACTGGGGGATGAGAACGCAAGGGGTGTGCCGCCGGTTCGCCCCGGAGCGGAATCCCCGGCGTATCCCGCCCGGCGTGGCGCTGTGTCGGAATGGATACAGCGGGCGGACTACCTGCCCCGGCGCTGCCGCCGCTCCAGGTCCCGGCGGCGCGCATCCGTGACCCAGCCGTCCAGCCTCAGCAGCGGGTCGGCCTCGGCCAGCAGTTCTTCCATCCGCTCCACCGTCAGGGATTCGGTGACCTGGTTCATCCCCGACAGGAGCCCCGCGCCGTCGAACGTGAAATCCACGCGGTCGTGGTAGTACCCCAGCACCCCGCTGCCGAGCCAGAGCGTCTTCAGGTGAAAGAGGGCGCTTCTCTCGCCCGCCTCACTGCGTCGGGCCTCCGCCTCGGCCAGGAAGCCGGGTTCGCCGGCGGCGGCGCGGAGGGCGGCGCAGAGCTGTGCGGCCTGGCGCGTCCCTTCCGGGCCTGACGCCAGGATTCCGAGCTCCGACTGGAGTTCGGCGAGTCCGGCGACGTCGCCGGCCCAGGGCTCGGCGCGTCCGTCCGGGGACAGGCGGAGGGTCAGCTGCGGCTGGGAGCCGGCGGCGTCACGGTAGGAGGCCCGGAAAAACCGGGCCTTCTGCCGGACCGCGGTGGCCAGCGGACCCGGCGGGAGTTCAACCGCCGCGCAGCCGTGCAGCGTCGTCCCCTCCGGCGCCAGCCGTTTCGCCGCGGCGAGCGCCTCGCCGTCGAGGTCCTCCGA